>JBCCIS010000016.1 GCA_039028155.1 Pseudomonadota bacterium | reverse complement strand
TCACGTTGAACGCGCTCGACGAGCATCTCGACATGATGATGCTGTGCCACAGCCTGTCGCCGAACGTGCCCGAAGACGTCGCGTTCGCCGACAGCCGGTTGCGGCCGCAGACCATGGCGGCCGAGGACGTGCTGCATGACATCGGCGCGATCAGCATGTTCGGTTCCGACGCCGAAGGCATGGGCCGCACCATGGAAGTCGTCACGTCCTTGTGGAAGCAGGCGTCGAAAATGCGCGACGAATGCGGGCCGTTGCCCGAAGAGTCGTTCGACAACGCGGACAATGCGCGCATCCTGCGCTATCTCGCCAAGATCACCATCAACCCGGCGATCACGTTCGGCATCGCCGACCATGTCGGCAGCCTGGAGCCCGGCAAAATGGCGGACTTCGTCATGTGGAGCCCGGCCTTCTTCGGCGTCAAAGCCTCGCAGGTCGTCAAGGCCGGCATGCAGGTCTGGGGTGTTGCAGGTGACGCGGCGGGCGCGTTAAGCGGGCTCGAGCCGACCTTGATGCGCGCCAACTGGGGCGGCGTCGGTTCGGCGCCCAACGCGCTGTCGGCGGCCTTCGTGCACGCGTCGGCGCTGGACGACGACATCGCCGGACGCTTCGACATCGCCAAACCGCTGTTGCCAATCTCCGGCACGCGCAAGCTCACAAAGCAGGACATGCTGTTGAACGATGCCCTGCCGAAGATCCGTGTCGACAGCCAGACCTTCGACGTCTTCGTCGACGGCGATCTCGCGACAACCGAACCGGCGCGCGAGGTGAAACTGAACCGTCTCTATATGCTGCGGTGACGCGCGGCGGTTCGACGGACGTCGGTATTCATGGGCCCCGGACCAGGTCCGGGGCGCGACGTGTGGGCGGTATCGATGAGTGCAACCCTTAACACCACACCACCGCCGCATCCCGCATCAAACCCGGGATCCATGAATAGAGGCCCCGTCGTGTTACGCCGGGGATAGACACCCGCGATACTCAAAGCGACTTCGTCATCAGCACCCAGTTGTCGGCGTCGTTCTTCCAGCCGTCCTTCACCATCGGGCGCCGCGCGGCTTCGCAATAGCCGTTGGCTTCGTAAAGCCGCCGCGCAGCCTTGTTGGCATCGGTCACGATGATGCTGAGGCCCGCCTTGCCTTGCTCGGCGGCAATCTTGTCGGCAAGTGCCAGCAATGCGGAACCATGACCCCGGTTGCGGTGCTCGGGGCTTGTCGCGAGCACGTTCACATACCAGGTCCCGGGCGCCATGTTTTCGAGCTCCTGGAGCGGCACGAACATGGCGGGCATGGTGTCGTAGTTGATGGCTTCGGGCTCATCGGCCAAGGGGTAGCCAATCATGCTCGAAACCACATCGCCGCCATATTCGACGACGATGGCGTTCTTATAGGAAAAACTGCCCTCTTCCCGGCGCGCGCGGCGCTGGCCGACATCCCACGGATTTTCGTCGGGCTCGGCCATGCCTTCCCACAGATAGACCGGCATGCCCTCGCCGGCGTAGTTGATCAGTTGAGCAAGCGGAAAAGCGTCGTCAGGCTGGGCCCGGCGGTAGGGGCGATCGAGATCGATCATGCTGCTTCATCATCCTGTCCCTCACCTTTGGCCAATCAAACGTCTTCCCGACACAGCCGCGATCAAGGCTGGCAGGCCGGCGTTTTTGCCGGTTAACTGGTCCCACTGAGACCAAACCGCGTGAGCCATATGATGTCGGGAGGACGCCAATGCAATCCTATTTGAGAGATCAAATTGACTGGGTACAACCTTTCCCGGCCGAGGAGTATGCGCAGCGCCGCGCCAAGGTGCGCCAAGCGCTGGCCGATCACGGGCTTGACGCGGTCTATGTGACCAATCCCGCGGACCTCAACTGGCTCACCGGCTATGACATGATCTGGTTCCACCTGCAGAACCTGACCGGCCTGCTTGTGCGCGCCGACAGCGATGACACGGTGTTCTTTGACGGCGTCGGCCACACGACGATCGTCTCGACCACGCCGGAGATCCGCGAGGCCGTCCTGATCACCCGCGAGGACAACTCGATCGAGATCATCGCGTCGGGCATCGCCGAGCGCGGACTGGCCAAGGCGAAGATCGGCATCCAGCCCTGGGGCTATGCGCCACACGCCACAACCTCCGATCAGTTCAAGGCGGCGTTGGAGGCCGGCGGCGCGACCGTCGAGGACCACTCCTTCCTGGTCGAGCACCAGCGCTTCATCAAATCACCGCTGGAGGTCGAGGTCGTGCGCAAGGCGTCCGCCATCGCCGACGACGCTATGGCCGCCGCGCGCGATGGGATCGCCGAGGGCGTTATGGAGACGGAGCTGGAAGGCATCATCATGGCGTCGATGATGAAGGCTGGCGGTGGCTATCCCGGGATCCGCAGCATGATCGGCTCGGGACCGCGCGCGGGCACCCATCACAGCCCACCACAGCACCGCACGATCAAGAACGGCGACCTCGTCTTCGTCGATTTCTGCGGTTGCCTGCACCGCTATCACGTCAATCTGAATCGCACGTTCTCGCTCGGCGAGCCGGACCCGCGCTGGACCGACATGATGGACAAGTCCGCCGGCTGCATCGACGCGATTCAGGCCGCCGTTTCCACCGGCGACATGATGTCGAAGGCCCAGGACGTCGCCGACCACTACACCGACCAGGTTGGCCTCAGACCATACGTTTGGTTCGTCGGCGGCTATTCGCTCGGTATCGCGGTGCCGCCTGACTGGTGCGGCAACCACTGGGTAAAACCGCGCCTGGACTTCCCCGACTACGAGCTCGCGCCCGGCATGGTCTTCAACATGGAAAACCAATTCGACGTCTGGGAAGACTGGCCTGGCGGCTCGGGCGCGGCCTATATCGAGACCTTCCTGGTCACCGAAGACGGTTTGGAGGTGCTGTCGAGATTACCGCGCAACCTGGTGGTGGTCTGAGACTTCCCAAACCTCGCGCACTTCAGGGGGCAGCGATGAATATCCTGGTGGATCTGGCAAACGTTACCTACGTCATCTCCTATTCGGTGCGCGACGTCTTGTGGTTGCGGATCTTCGCGGTGCTCGGGGGCATCCTGCTACTCCCCTACTACTATCTGCAGCCGACGCCCCTGATGGTGCCGATCTACTGGGGCATCGGCTTTATCGCGCTCAACCTTTTTTGGGTAACTCTCCTGATATTGGAGCGTCGGCCGGTCAAACTCACCGACGAAGAGCAACGGCTGTACCGCCTGGTGTTCAGGACGTTAACACCGCGCGAAATGCTTAAACTGCTCAAGCTCGCGCGCTGGGAAGACAAGGCAGCCGGCGACGTCCTGGTGCGGGAAGGTGAGTCGCTGCAACGCCTCAGTATCATCGTCTCCGGCAAGGCCGCGGTTCATCAGAACGGTCAGCAGGTCGGCGAACTTCTAGAAGGTCAATTTGTCGGCGATGTTTCGTTCATGATCGATCAGATCGCCCCGGTCACCATCATCGCGTCGGAGCCGGTGCGACAGGTATCCTGGCACAGGGGCGAGCTGCGCAACTTCTTGAAAAACAAAAAGGAACTACTCGCCGCGTTACAGCTGATCATGGGCATCAATCTGGGCTTGTTGCTCCAGTCCGCCTGGGCCCAACAAGGGAAGACGGCGCCCAACACGTGATGCGCATTCGTATGCCATCCAAACAGGATCCACGCTAGGACCATATGCCCTGATCGGCCGCGAACCGATCGGTCGCGGCGGTAATGGCCTCGCCCATGCCGGCTTCGGACACGCCGTGGCCGGCGTTGGGCACGATGACGAGGTCGCCCGACGGCCAGACCTTCGCGAGGTCCCATGCCGTCATCAACGGAGCCTCCAGATCGAGGCGGCCCTGTACCATGACGCCGGGTATGCCGGCCAGGGCGTGCGCGCCACACAGGATCTGGTTTTTGCTCAGCCATGCCGCATGATGAAAGTAGTGGGTGATGATGCGCGCCCGCGCCAGGCGAAAACGCGGATCGGCCCACGCCTCGGACAGCGCTGCGCCGGGATCGGCGGAAAGCGACCCCTCCCAGTCGTGCCAGTCACTCGCTGCCTTGTGACACACCGCCTCGTCGGGATCGTTCAACCGGCGATGATAAGCCGCCACCAGGTCGCCATTCCGCTCCGCCTTCGACACTCCGGCGCGAAATCTCTCCCACGCTTCGGGAAACAAAGGCGCGATGCCGCGATACAGCCAGTCAATCTCCGATTGTCGACATGTCGTCACGCCGACCAGTACCAGCGCGGCGACCTCTTCGGGATGTTCTTCGGCATAGGCCAGGGCGAGCGTGCAACCCCAGGAGTGACCGAAGACGAGCCAACGATCGACACCAACATATGCGCGTAGATTTTCCATATCGGCGATCAGGTGAGCCGTCGTGTTGACGGTCATGTCGCAGTCGGGGTCGCTGGCGTGCGGCGTGCTCTCTCCACAGCCGCGCTGATCAAACAGGATGATGTTATAGACATCAGGATCGAAGAATCGCCGTGTCGACGTCGAACGCCCGGAGCCGGGTCCGCCGTGCAGTACAAGCGCGGGCTTGCCGTCGGGGTTGCCAGACATCTCCCACGCAATCGCGTTGCCGTCGCCAACATCAAGCATCCCGTCGGCATAAGGTTCGATGGGCGGATAGAGCATCGCCATGTCTCGTTCGCACCTTGTCCGTCGACCGACTATGTAACCCCCTCACCCAGCTCCGGCTAGGGCGCTGGCGCGCTCAAGCCTGCGCAACCCTCTCCCCCACTGACGTAGGGGCGAGGGATCATGGCCAGCGATGCTATCCCCTCTCCCGTTTGCGGGAGAGGGAGGGGCCCGGCGCGTGAGCGACGGGAGGGTGAGGGTCGCTCAACTCGTCGGCCGGGCGTTGGGGAAAAAGAGTTGTTGGCCGTCGATCTCAAAGGCGGCGATGGCGTTCTGGCCCTCGGGCGACAGGATCCAGTCGATGAAGTCTTGGCCCTCCCCGGCTTTCACGTGGGGATGGCGTTCCGGGCTGACCAGGATGATGCCATACTGGTTGAACAGGCGGCCGTCGCCCTCGACGACGATCTCGAGATCGCCCTTGTTCTGGAACGCCAGCCAGGTTGCGCGGTCCGTCAGCGTATAGGCGTCCAGGCCGCTCGCCGTGTTCAGCGTCGCCCCCATGCCGGAGCCAGTCGCGCGGTACCACGGCTGGTCGTCCGGCGCGATGCCCGCCTCCTTCCACAGGCCCAGTTCTATCTTGTTGGTGCCGCTGTCGTCGCCGCGCGAGGCGAAGACGGCGCCCTCATCCGCGATCGTGTTGAGCGCCGCGACAATGTCGTTCGATCCAGCAATGCCGGCGGGATCGGAAGACGGGCCAACGAGGACGAAGTCGTTGTACATGACGTCGTGACGGCTGATACCAAACCCATCGGCGACGAACGCCTCTTCCGACGGTTTGTGATGGACGAACAGCACGTCCGCATCGCCGTCACGCGCCTGCTGGATCGCCTTGCCGGTGCCGACGGCGACGACGCGCACCTGGATGCCGGTCTTCGCCTCGAACATCGGTAAGAGATAGGCAAAGAGGCCGGAGTTTTCCGTCGACGTGGTCGACGAGACGATAATGAAGCTCTCGTCGTCGGCCATGACGGGTGTGGCTGCCAACAGGGCAATGGCGATGACACCCAGAAGAGTTCGGCGTGTCCATGCGGCAACGCGGGTGATCACCACAACAGTTCTCCTTTGATGAACGCGGCCGCTTCGTCCGTCTCCGGCTGCTCGAAAAAGGTGTCCGCCGGTTGCCGTTCCAGTAACCGTCCCCGGTGCATGAAGAGGATCTCGTCGGCCAAACGGCGCGCCTGACCAAGATCGTGCGTGGTCATGACGATCTTGACGCCTGCGCGATGGATCTCGGCGATGAGGGTCTCGACGGCGCGGGTCGCCGTGGGATCGAGGCTGGCGGTCGGCTCGTCCAGGAATAGAACCTGTGGCTCGGTCGCCCAGGCGCGCGCCAGGGCGAGCCGCTGCTGCTCGCCACCGGACAAGACGCGCGCCGAGCGATCGGCAAGCGGTGTCAAACCGGCGAGCGCGAGTGCATCGGCGACCCGGCGTTGGCGCGCGCCCCGCGCCATGCCCTGCCGCGTCAACGCATAGTCGATGTTGGCGGCGGCGGAGCGGCGTAGGTGGACAGGCTTTTGAAACACCATCGCCTGGTGGCGGCGCGCGGTATCCGCCTGTTCGATACCGGCCCACGTCAGGCTGCCGCTGGTCGGCAGAATGAGGCCGTGACAGAGCCTTAAGAAGAGGCTTTTGCCGGCACCATTGGGGCCCAGCACGACCGTGCGCGGCCCGCCAACCAGCGTGACGGTCAGATCGTCGATCAAGGTCTCTCCCTTGACCTGGTAACACACCGAGCGCGCCACCAGTGGCAAGGTCGCCTCCGTGGGTGTCGCGCGTGACATCGGCGCGGTCATTTGGATGGCCAGGTCCGCGTTCACGCGTAGCCGCGCGAGGCGACACCGCGCATGCCCATGGCGATTGCGTTGACACCCAGGGTAATCGCCAGCAGCACCACGCCCAGGCCGAGCGCCAGGGCGAGATCGCCGCGGCTGGTCTCCAGCGCGATGGTGGTCGTCATGACACGCGTGACGCCGGCGATGTTGCCGCCGACGATCATGACCGCGCCGACCTCCGCGCTCGCCCGACCGAAGCCGGCCAGGATCGCGGTGATCAGGCTGTAGCGACCCTCCCACAACAGCGTCAGCGCGAGGCGCCCCTTGCGCACGTTCAGGGAACGCAGTTGCTCGTGATACTCGCCATGCAGATCGGCAATGGTCTGTCGGCTTAACGCCGCAATGATCGGGGTGACCAACAGGCATTGGGCGATCACCATCGCTTCGGGCGTGAACAGCAGGCCGAGTTCGCCGAGCGGACCGGCGCGCGACAGCAGGATGTAGATCGCAAGCCCCGCGACCACGGGCGGCAGGCCCATCAGGGCGCTGGTCACGGCGATCAGCGCGCCGCGGCCAGGAAATCGCGACAGTGCCATCCACGCACCCAACGGCAGACCGATCAGCGTCGCCAGCAGAACTGCGCTCAGGCTGACCCTGAGCGACAGGCCGACGATGCCGTAAAACGTGGCATCGAAGCCGGTTACAAGCACCCAGGCATGGGTCAAGGCATCAGTCGAGTCGGTCATCCGGGCTCACAGTCAAAGATCTGTATCTGATGTGCTCCAGAGTATCATTTGCCTCAATTGGCGTAGATAACCGACGTCATATGCAAGTTCATGCAATCGACCAAAGAAGAACCCCCGGAAACCTCATCCCGGGGGTTCTTGCAGAAGTGCCGGATCGTCGGATTACGATTGAACGCTGAGCGCCTGGATGAGCACATCCAGATTGTGCTGGAACATCGCTTCGTAACTGGTCGCCGGACCGCCGCGTTCCGACAGCGCGTCGGAGTAGATCCGCCCGCCGATCTCGAGCCCGGTTTCACGCTCGATCTGCTCGACCAGCGCCGGGCTGGTGATGTTCTCGACAAACAGCGCGCCGGCGCCCTGCTCGTTGAGGTGGTCGATCAGCGCGGCGAGCTCTTGGGCCGAGGGTTCGGCCTCGGTGTCGATGCCGACCGGGGCAAGGAAGGTCAGGTCATAGGCATCCGCCAGATAGCCGAAGGCGTCGTGCGCGGTAACGACCGTACGGTGATCGTCGGGCAGTTTGCCGAAGGCATCGAGGGCATGCTCGTGCAGATCGGCCAGCCGCTCCTTGTAGGCCTCGGCATTGGCCTGGTAGATCGCCGCGTGGTCGGGGTCGACATCCGCCATCGCGCTCGCGATGTTGTCGACATAGATCATGCCGTTGGTGAGCGCGTTCCACGCGTGTGGATCGGTTTCGCCTTCGACCATCAAGGGCGTCACACCCTCGGTCGCGACGAACACCTCAGCTTCGGTGCCTGACGTTTCGATCAGGGTGTCTGACCAGGTCTCGAAACCCAGACCATTGACGAAGATCACGTCGGCATTGGCGACGGCCTTGGCGTCGCCCGCGCTGGGCGTATAGATGTGCGCATCCGCATCCGGGCCGACGATGGTCGTGACCTCGGCTAGATCGCCGGTCACCTGGCTCACCATGTCGCCAAGGATGGAGAAGCTGGCAACGACGTTGAGCTTCTCCTCGTCATGCGCTGCCGCGGGCGTGGCGACGAACGCCAGGCCCGCCACCAGCAGGACACTAAAGAGTTTCTTCATAGGCTTTTTCTCCCTTTTTGAGGTTCGGTAACTCCGCCGGCAGAGTCCGGCGGCGGAACGGGTTGAGGCGCAGGCCGGCATGGAAACCGTGCGGCGCGAAAACCAGGCTGATGACGAAAAAGACGGCCGCCACCAGAACGATGGCCGGGCCCGACGGCACGTCGGGCAAGTAGAACGAGACGATCAGGCCGACCCAGCAGCTGAGCAGCGCGAACACGAAAGTGACGATCAGGTAGCCGGTAACCGTCGAGACCCAGTAGCGCGCCGCCGTCGCCGGCAGGATCATCAGGCCGACCGCCATCAACGTGCCGAGCGCCTTGAACGCGCCCAACAGATTGAGCACAACCAGGAACATGAACCACTGGGTCACCCAGCCGGAATGTTTGGACTGGCTTTCGTGAAACACCGGATCGATGGTGTTGGTAATCAACGGGCGGAGGAAAAGGGCGAAGCTGACCAGGGTGATGGTCGCTGTGGCACCGATCAGGATCAGTGTCCCGTCGTCGATGCCCAGGATCGAGCCGAACAGAAAACTCTTCAGCGGCACCGCCGAGCCCGCCGCCGAAAGGATGAAGATGCCGAGCGCGAGCGCGATCAGGTAGAGCGAGGCTAGGCTCGCGTCTTCGCGAATGATCGTCATGCGCGCCAGAAGGCTGGTCAGCGCCGCGACCGCGATGCCGGCGGTCAGGCCGCCGATGATCATCGACGCAACCGACAACCCGGCGATAACGAAGGCGATGACAATGCCCGGCACGATGGCGTGCGCCATGGCCTCGCCTGCGAGCGAAAGACGCCTGAGGACCAGGAACGCGCCGACGGGCGCGACCGAAAAACTCAAGACCGTGGTCGCCGCCAACGCGCGGATCATGAAGGCATAGTCGAGCCACTCAAACACGGCCGGCCTCTTGCGCGTACATGCCTTCGATCCAGTCGGCCTGGCTCTTCGAGAGGTACCCGTAACCGACCAGGTTGTTCGGCGTCAGTGTTTCGCGCGGACTGCCAAAAAGCGCGCGACCGTCGCCGAGCAGCAGCGCGGCGTTACAATGCTGCAGCACCGCCGAGAGGTCGTGGAGCACCAGGATAACGGCGCGTCCCTCAGCGGCCCAATCGTCGATCAGGGTCAAGAGCGCCGCTTCGGTTGTCTGATCGACGGCGGTGAATGGTTCATCCAACAGGATCAGTGGCGCGTCCTGGACCATGGTGCGGGCGAACAGCGCGCGCTGCAGCTGTCCCGCCGAAAGCTTGTGGAGCGGCATGTCGGCGATGTGGGCGGTGCCCGTGCGCTCCAGCGCTGTGCCGATACGCGCGCGGCAGGTGTCGTCTATGCGGCCGAGAAATCCCAGGCCGGACCAGGCGCCCATGGCGGCGAGGTCACGAACCCTGATGGGAAAGCGGCTGTCGAACTCGGTCCGCTGGCCCAGATAGGCGATTGTCTCAGGCCGCCCGGCATGCCAGTCGAGGTCACCGGCCAGTGGCGGCAAGGCGCCCAACAACGTCTTGATCAGGGTCGATTTACCGGACCCGTTATGACCGACGACGGCCAGCACATCGCCGCGCGCAAGCTCGAACGCGACGTCGTCGACGACCGTCACGTCCCGGTAGCCGAGCGTCAGCCCGGCGGCCGAAAGCAGCACAGACTGCGCCATGCGCCTAAGGCTTACTCAAACGCCGAAGGTTGCGATGATGATCGTCCATAGGCCCGCGCAGGCGACACCTACCACAATCAGGTGGTCGAGCGTGCTGGCGGACGTGAGATTGAATTCACGATGGCTTTCGGCCGGAATGGCTTGCGGAGGCATTGACATCTTCCATGGGGACACCCGCCCCAGTAAAGGGTTTCAGATTGCCTGGCAGGTCTTCTGGCTCACGGTTACCGGGACAGATGTGCTCGCCTTCCCAGGGTCACCCCCAGTGGCGTTGAATGAGCACGCCCCTACCGCACACAGTTGCGGGTACAGCCCCGGATTTGCTCCCTGATGGGTACGGCGCACCGGGTTCCCTTTTAATCCGCCATTTCGTCCGATCCGGCGGAACCATCGCGATGCATGATAAGAAGTCTCGACGTTCTGACAAGAGGGTTTCTCTCCCAATGCCGCGGTCAATCGGCGGGGCGCGGGCGATCGACACGGCGCCGTCGCGTCGCAACGACAATGCCGGCGACGATGATCACGCCGCCGGCGACGTGGTAGAGCTCCAAGGGCTCGCCCAGGATCAGCGCCGCCATGCCAATGGTGTAGGGCGGGATCAGATAGAGAAAAATGCCGGCGGTGTTGGCGCCAGCGCGTCCTACGCCGAGCGTCCAGGCGCCGAAAGCGATCAGCGAGCTGAATAGCGTGCCGTAGCCGATCGCCAATACGGTCTCAAGATTGAAGGTGAGGACCTCGCCCGACGCCAGTTCCCAGCCGTAGAACGGCAGATGAAAGACCGTACCCAGCGACGCCGTGACCATCAGGATGGTGACCGGGCGCAGCAATCCGGCGAGCTTGTGAATCAACACCGAATAGAGCGCCCAGATGATGACCGCGGCCATGACCAGGAGATCGCCCTGGTTCAATTGAAGCCGGGCGAGACCCGTCACGCTGCCTTGGCTGGCGATAACGATCATACCGACGGCGCCGATCGCGATTCCCGCCCACTGCAGGCGACGCAATCGTTCGCGCAACAGGATCCAGGCGACCAACGCGATCCACAGCGGTTCGCTGGCGCTGATGACACCGGTGTTGACCGCCGTCGTGTGTTTGAGGCCATTGAACAAGACGACGGCAAAAAGCGTAATGCCGAAAAAACCAGCCAGGGCCAAGGTGACGATATTGGCGCGCACAGCTGGCCATTCGCGCCGCAGATGGGGCCAGGCAAACGGCAACAGCAGCAGACTGGCAAAGAGCCAGCGCCAGAACGAGAACCCGATCACCGGCAACGTCTCGTGCAGCGCACGCACCAGGATCGTCGACGACGACCACAACAGCGGCGCGGTGACGAGAGCGGCGATGGCGATAAGGCGGTCGGCCTGTCCCGCGCCCAGCTTATGTTGATCGGCCATGGCCGATCCTGCCTTAGGCCGGCGGTGCCGCCCAGCCAAATTCGCCGTCGGCCAACAGCGCAGCGGCCTGCTCAAAGACGAGAGCGTGGCGACGGGCGATCACGTCAACATTGTCGTCATAGCCACCACCGATGACACAGGCGACCGGCGCCCGATGACGCGCGCACATGGTGAGCACAAGTCTTTCGCGCGCCTCGAGCCCGTCGTCCGTCAGCGCCAGCTTGCCAAGCCGATCATCGGTGTGGGCATCGACGCCGGCGACATAAATCACCAGATCCGGACGCACCTGTTCCATCAGCGGCCCGAGCGCGTCGTGCAGCACGGCCAGATAGGCGTCATCGCCGGTTCCCGGTTCCAACGCGATATCCCGATCGCTTGTCTGTTTGCGCACCGGGAAGTTGACACCGCAGTGGACGGAAAATGTAAAGACGCTGTCGTCGCCGTCGAATGCAGCGGCTGTACCGTCACCTTGATGGACATCCAGATCAATGACGAGCACCTGGCGCACCAGTCCCTCGCGCTGCATCATCCGCGCGGCGACGGCGACATCGTTGAAGACGCAGAAACCGGCGCCGTATCCGGGAAAGGCGTGGTGGCTGCCGCCGGCTGTGTTGCAGGCGACCCCGGCCTTCAGCGCCGCGCGCGCGGTCAAGATGGTGCCGGCGACGGCGCGGCGCGAGCGTTGCGCCATGGCGGGCGTCACGGGAACGCCGATTCGCCGGACCGCCCGCTCGTCCAGGGTCTGGCTCAACACCGCCTCGACATAGTCGGCCTGGTGGACCAGGCCCAGGACACGACGCGACACCAGGCCGGGCTTCAGCAGGGACTCCGGGCTGGTCAGCCCCAACGCCGTGACCCTCTCCAGCAGCAATGCGAACTTGGCCATCGGGAAGCGGTGTCCGGCGGGTAGCGGCGCGACATAGTCGTCGTGGGCAACCACCGGCAGAAAACGCTGCTTCACATTCGCGTCAGATTCCACCAAGACTGCATCCCTCGTCACAAGTTCCGCGTAGTAGGATAGGGCCCGGGAAGCGGCGCGCCCGGGTCCGGCCACAGTCGTGCCGTTTCCTCGCGCCAAGCCACGGATCCCCAATGCTGGGGCGCGGATGGACCTGACCTATCTAGCTGGAGAACGACGCGATGACCAAACCGTTTGATGTTGTTGCCGGGGTGCTTGCGATCTTCCTGTTTGCCGCGGGCTCGGCGTTTGCCGCCGGTGGCAGTTCCAGCGACGACACCAACTCCTATGACGATACGCCGGCGGGTTCGGCGCTCAAGTCCGGCATGGATGCGGTCAACGATGAGGATTGGCCGATGGCGATCCAGGAGTTCACGATCGCGACCCAGGAGGATCCCAACAACGCTGACGCCTTCAACATGCTGGCCTACAGCTATCGTCAGTCGGGCGATCTGGATAACGCGTTCGCCAACTACGATAAGGCCCTGGCACTGGACCCCGAACACAAGAACGCCCTGGAGTATCTGGGCGAGGCCTATCTGGCCGCCGGCGATCTGGCAAAAGCCGAAGAACAGCTGGCCAAACTTGACGACATCTGCTGGCTGGGCTGCGAGGCCTATGACGAGCTGGAAGACGCCATATCGACCTACAAGGCCAGCAACTAGAGCCCAATCGGACTAGTCTGAGGCGGCTTCTTACAAGACCGCTTTGACCCTATTACCCGATTGCCCCGCTTCTCCTTGCGGATGTACGATCGCACCGAGCGACTGATGCACTATCCGCGAGGGAGCGGGGCATGGCTATTCTAAGTGACGACCACGTCAGCCAATTCCAACGTGACGGTTATGTCGTGGTGCGCCAGGCGGTGACCGGCGCCTCGCTGGAAGCAGCCCAGCGCCAGCTTGCCGACTGGGTCGAGGAGAGCCGGTCACAGACAGCAAACTGGGGCACGTGCATGGACGGCAAGGCGCGCTTCGACGTCGCCGAAGGCCACAGTGCTGAGTGTCCCCTGCTGCGCCGTATCTCCAACCCCACCGAGATCTCGGATGTCATCAAGGGTATCCTGTTCGACAGCGCGATCCCTGACGCCATCACCGACCTGATCGGACCCAACGTCAAGTTCCATCACTGCAAGATCAACGTGAAGCTGCCGGGCTCACCGACCTATGTCGGCTGGCACCAGGATCATGCCTTCGATCCGCACACCAACGACGATGTCGTCGTCGCGTTGCTGCTGCTCGACGACGTGACCGAGGACATGGGCCCGCTGATGGTCGTGCCGGGATCGCACAAGACGCCGCTCAGCCTGTTCAACGATGGCCGCTACACGGGAACCATCGGCGAAGAACATCACGCAGGCTTTGAACAGTCCGCCGTGCCGCTGACCGGCAAGGCCGGCGATGTTGTCCTGCAGCACACCTGGATGGTCCATGGCGGCGGCCCCAACACGACCGACCGGCCCCGCGCCCTGCTGATCTGCGACTACACGGCCGCCGATGCGTTTGCTCTGACGCCGCCCGCCATGCCTAGTGCCCAATACGGTCAGATCGTGCGCGGCGAGGCCACCCGCTTTGCCCGTCTAACGGATACGGTGATCGAACTGCCGGAAGCCTATGAGGACGATTCCTTCTTTGGACTGCAGGGACAAAAGGCTGCCGCGGAGTAAACGCCGCCAACCTATCCCAATCGCGAAGCCAACCTGACAGAACAGGTCATCGCGCCCTCGCCGTTTGATGTATTGCGGATTTCCGTGATTAGATGGCCTAGGACGCAAAGGGGTGGTTTCATGTTCGAGAGAATTGTTGTGCCGGTCGACGGCTCAGAGCACGCACTGCAGGCGGTCGACGCCGCGGTCGATCTCGCGGGGAAGTACGATTCCCAGATCTATCTGGTCAATGTTAGCCGGCGCGCCAAGTACACCGGCGACATCGACAAGTTCGCGCAAAGTGAGTACCGCCAGGCGGGTTCGTCGTTCGTAACCGACGAGTTGGCCAAGAACATTCTGGAGAATGCGCGAACGCGCGCGCGCCAGGGCGGCAAGTCGGATCCGAAGTTTGAGCTGCGCGAAGGCAATGTCGCCCGCTCGGTTGTCGACTTCGCCAAGGAGGTCAAGGCAGATTGTATCATCATGGGCAGCCGTGGCCTGGGCGATATCGACAGCATGCTGTTGGGCAGTGTTTCGCACAAGGTGTCGAGCTTGGCGCCGTGCACCGTCGTCGTCGTCCGCTGACGCCACTCCGCACCTGACAGTCAACACACCATGGCGTACCCCGAACCGGTCATCATGCCCTATCACGGCACGTGGCCGACCCTGCATCCGCGTTCCCTGGTGGTGCCCGGCGCGGCGGTAATCGGCGACGTCACCCTGGCGGAAGAGGCCAGCGTCTGGTTCAACGCGACCGTCCGCGGCGATGACGGGCCGATCACCATCGGCGCGCGCAGCAATGTGCAGGACAACACCATCATCCATGTTTCGACGGAGTATCCGACGATCATCGGTGATGATGTCACCATCGGTCACGCCGTCCACCTGCACGCCTGTCATCTTCAGGACTGCTGCCTGGTCGGCAGCGGCGCCATCATTCTGGACGGCGCCACTGTTGAAACCGGCGCCCAGGTCGCAGCCGGCGCGCTCGTCTCTCCCGGTAAGACCGTCAAGGCCGGCGAACTGTGGGCCGGCGTGCCCGCCAAGAAGCTGCGTGACCTCACCGACGAGGAGAGCGCGTGGATCGTCGAGAACGCACGCTGGTACGTGAAGGAAGTTCATGAGTATCGCGCGGAGCTCGGCCAGACCGACTGAGCGATAGCAGCCACCTCCTCCGCCCTGTTAGCATGCGGGCTCATGTCTTTTGGGAGGAGTAGGCGATGTCGAACTTCGATGGCTTGAGGGTATTGGTGACCGGCTCGACTCGCGGCATCGGCAAGGCGACCGCGCGAGCGTTTCGCGATGCTGGCGCCGTCGTGGCCGTCAACGGACGCAAGCCCGAGGCGGTCGCGGCGACAATCGACAAACTGGGCAGCGAACGGCTGGTCGCGGCACCCGGTGACGTCGCCACGGCCGCGGCGTGCGAACAGCTGGTCGGCGACGCCATTGCATCGCTTGGCGGCCTCGACATCCTGGTCAACAACGCCGGCGTCTTCGCAGAAGGGCCCGTCGACGAGGTCGGCGAGGACGCCTATGACTGGCTGATGGATATCAACGTCAAGGGCGTCTTCTTCTGCAGCAAGGCCGCCCTGCCCACCTTGCGTGCGAGCAACGGATCGATCGTTAACACGGCGTCGGAATCCGGCCTGGTCGGCAACGCCAACATGGCGCTTTACTGCGCCAGCAAGGGTGCGGTCGCCAACCTGACGCGCGCCATGGCGTTCGACGAGGCGCCGGCCGTGCGCGTCAACGCGGTCTGCCCCGGCGGCGTCATGACCGACATGGTGACAGATGGCGCGGACATCACGGCAGACGACCCGTCACTCGAAGAGCTCAAGAACTACGCGCCCATGAAACGCATCGGGTTGCCGGAAGAAATCGCCGACGCGATCCTCTACCTCGCCAACCCCGCCTCGAAGTTCACGACCGGCGCCATGCTCTCGGTCGACGGTGGCAGCACGGCGACGCGCTAAAATTTGCCAATTAAGATGACAAGCAGATGACAGCGGCTCATGCTGTCCTCCACGGGCCATCCCCGTGGGTCGCCCGTGGATCGGGAGGACATCATGAATCGTATCAAGATGATTGATCGGCTGTCCCAAGGCAGGCTCAGCCGACGTGAAGTCAAACAATTGGCAGCGGCCGCCGGCGTCGTCGGTGTGACGGCGCCGGTCATCAACCGACAGGCAAAGGCGGCAAGCGGCGAGGACCTCACTTACTTCACCTGGGGCGGGTTCGAGGACCCCAACCTCTATCCGGTGTTTGCCAGCAAACACGGCGAGCCGGTCGTCACGTTCTATGGTGACGAGTACGAAGCGATCGAGAAACTGCGGGCCGGTTATGAGGCCGATGTCGTCTGTCCGTGCATCGATGTCATGCCCAACTGGATGCGCGTCGGTTTGCAGCCGATCGACGAGAGCCGGCTGGAGTATCTCGACGACACCTTCGAATCGATCCGCAGCCCTGAGGCGGCATTCGACAAGGGCGAGCGCTACTACGTGCCGACCTATTACGGCTTTACCTCGTTCGTTTACCGCACGGACCTGACGGATATCACGCCCGAAACGGAATCGTGGAAGCTCTTCTTTGACGATACCTACGCCGGCCGGATCGCGATTTGGGACAGCACCGATGCGGTCGTGCCGGTCGCTTCCCTCGCCGCCGGCGATCTGGAGGATCCCTATCGTCCTTCGGGTGAGAGGTTGGAGGAAGTCGAAGCGTTGATGCGCAAACAACGCGATCTCGTGCGGTTTTATTGGGGCGAGCAGACATCCGCACTGGAGGCGTTCGTCTCAGGCGAGGTCGTCTTGAGTTATGCCTGGTCGGCGGCCATTCCACCGCTGATCGAGTCCGGCATACCGTTCAAGTGGGCGCAACCGCAGGAAGGCTTGATCAGTTATGTCTGCGGATTGTCGCGCGCCAACAAGGAGGGCACCGACGAAGCGTTGGTCTACGACTTCATCAATGCCAGCATGTCGCCCGAAGCCGGCGCCTACATGATCGAGGTATTCGCACTCGGCGCGGCCAACAGGTTGTCGTACGACATGGTCGATGACGAAGTGCTGGAGCGAAACGGTTTGTCGACACCGGAAGAATCACTGGCCGGGTCGCACACCTATCAGTTCGTGCCGGTCGACCTAAAACAGGAACACATTGCCATCTTCGACGAGATCCGCGCCGGCTTCTAGAGCAGAGCGCACTCTATCTGAGTCGCTTGCGATCCAGATAGAGTGCGCTCTGCTCTAACTATTTGATCGAGAGCGGATTCACGCGATTGATCGTAGCCGCAGAGTGGCTCTGATTAATCGCGATCCGCTCTAGGCGTGTGACGACTGTCATGCTGCATCCTCGCACCGATTGTCCGGGGGGCGAGGATGCAGCGTTGTTCGTCACTCGCTGACGTCAGCGCGCGGCAACACAGGCGATTTCGACTTTCAGATCGGGGGCGGCAAGTGCTGCCTCGACCGTCGCGCGACACGGCTTGTTGTGCGGGTCGACCCACTCGTCCCACACCTCGTTCATCTTCGACCACTTGCGGATATCGGTGAGCCAGATGTTGACCATTAGAAGCTTCGACTTGTCGCTGCCGCACAGGGCCAGTGAGCGGTCGATCTCGGCCAGTATCTGACGGGTCTGGCCCCTGACGCCCTGGCTGGTATCGGTCGCCGTCTTGCCGGAAACGTAAACGGTCTCGCCGTGAACGATGGCGCCGCAGAAGAACTCGCCGGGTTCGTGACGGATGATGGACATAGGCTTGGCTCCCGAGATGTTTTGGTTGTGATCCCGGAAGCCTATAACACCTTTGCGGTTTCGGTTCTTGCTTAGAGCGAATCGTGACGATGAGGAACCGTCAACCGGTTCCCCATGGTCACGTGGATCTACGCTAGATGGCCGCTGTCAGCGTAACCTCGATACCAAAATCGAGCGCCAGCCCAGCCTGAACCGTCGCGCGGCAGGGTTTACTGTCGGGGTCGATCCACTCCAGCCAGACTTTGTTCATCTGTTGAAAGGTCGCCATGTCCTGCAGGTAGACATTGACCATCAAGACCTTGGACTTGTGACTGCCGCATGCGGCGAGCACGCGGTCGATCTCGGCGAAGACCTGGCGCGACTGGCCCTCGACATCCTGGCTGGTGTCGGCAGCGACCTGGCCTGACAGATAGACGGTGTCGCCGTGGATCGAGGCTGCGCTGTACCAGTCCTTGGGTTCGATACGTTTAACGGTCATGGAAACTCCTTAGGTTGGCAGGGCGGCACTTGAGGCCGATAGGCGTCACGCCGCGCGCGACAGTTGCACGACCAGCGCCATCACGGCAACATCAACCCCCTGGGGAATACCACATCAAAACTTCCCGCCAGAGCTGATCCACCATTGAGGCGCTTGCAGAACGATGAAACGCAATTGGAAACGTGCGGCCACAGTCTTGTCCTTCTGCTTGCTGGTGTTTGTCACGACGCCGCCGGACACCACGTTGGCGAACGATGTGTGGACGCCGGAACGCAGCCTCGACGTCAAGAGGCTCTCCGACCTCTCGTTCTCCCCTGATGGCGACGCGCTGCTCTATGGCATCAACACGGTCGATCTTGAGAACGACGCCTACCTGACGGCATTCGTCATCTCGGATCTGGAAGGCACCAACGTGCGCACGCTGCACGAAGCCTCGCCACACATCTCAGGCGCGCAGTGGTCGCCGGACGGTAAGACCGTCGCCTACCTTTCGTCGCAGTCGGGCACCAACAATGTCTGGCTGATCAACGCCGACGGCAGCGACCCCAGACAGCTCACCGACGCGAAGCTGGGCATTTCAAGTTTCCGCTGGGCACCCGACGGCACGGCGATCGCCTTCGTCATGGCGAACCCCAGCTATGTCGACCCGCCTGTGAACAATCCGGATGTCTTCAACAAGAACCACCTGTGGCTACAGAAGCTTGATGACGGCCGCGCCAGCGGTGACGTCATCGACCTCACGCCGGACCAGGACTTCACCGTGAGTATCTGGGCCGGCAACTGGTCCTATGGCTGGTCACCGGACAGCAAGAAGATCGTCTTCGTCTACCAGCAAGCACCGGGTCTGGACTCCTGGACGCACGCCCAACTCGCTATCACCGATATCGCGACCCAGCAGGTGAAAAAGGTCGATATCGGCAACGACAACTGGGCCTACTTTCCGAAGTACTCGCCGGACGGCAAGTGGATCGCGTTCATCAATGCGCCCGGCGCGTTCAAGTGGTCGTTCCTGTGGGACATCAAGCTGATCCCCGCCGGCGGCGGCGAGACCGTCACCCTGCCCAGCTCCAAGAACCAACTGCCGTTCATCTGGCAGTGGGCGCCGGACTCCAAGGGCCTCTATTACGTAGAGAACGATCGCGTGACCTATTCCTTCTACCGCATGCCAATCGACGGCAGTCCGTATGAGAAGGTGTTCGGTTCACCGGAGAACATCGACGCGCCCGGTCTGAACACCTACCTCGTCTCATCGTTCGTCGATGTCAGAGACGACAACGAAAAGTTCGCCTTCATCGGCCAGACGTATAACACGCCGCCCGCCGTCTACATCAGTAACATCCAGAATTACGCGCCGACGAAGATCAGCAGCGTGAATGACGCGTTCCTGGACATTCCCATCGGGAAGACGGAACTGATCCACTGGCAGTCCCTGGACAACACGCAAGTCGAGGCGATCCTCACCTATCCCACGAACTACAACGCGGATCGTCAGTATCCGCTGGCCGTACAGATCCACGGCGGGCCGAACGGCGTCGACTTCAACGAATACCTGCCGCTGATGAAGTTCTTTGCGACCGCCGCCTATGCGGCCGAGGACTATTTCGTCCTGCGGGTGAACTACCGAGGCACGCTTGGTTACGGCAAGACGTTCCGCGAGGGGCTGGTCGGTAACTTCGGCATCCTGGACTATCAGGACATCATCTCCGGCGTCGACCATGTGCTCGACATGGGCCTTGTCGACCCCGATCAGCTCTTCGTCATCGGTCAAAGCAATGGCGGCACCATGACGAGCTGGATCGTCACGCAGACCGACATGTTTAAGGCCGCGTGCGCGGTTGCCGGCGAGACCGACTACATCAGTCTGGAAGGCACCAACGGTTACTTCCAGACGAGCTGGTATCTGGGCGGCAGTTTCATCGACAACCTGCAGGTCTTCCTGGACCGCTCGCCGATCTTCCACGTCAAGAACGTCGAAACGCCCATCTTGATCCAAGGCGGGTTGCTGGACGACAACGTCCCCCACACGCAGTTGGAGGAGTATTATCGGGCGTTAAGACGGGCCGGCGCCGAGGCGCATCTGGTGAGTTACCCCGACTCCGATCACGACTACTATCCGCCCAACCTCTATCTGCGCTTGCTGCGGTCGTGTCTGGATTGGACCAACAGCCATAGAGCCAGCGCGGCCCAGGAGTGATGACACGGCATGTACAAGGTGACGTATGCGCGCAACTAACAAGCGAGGCCAGCCGATCGGCGACCCGATGCCATCCGCTTGGTCGCCGCCGCCCTACCCCGCGCGCCGGACATTGGAAGGCAGGTTCGTGCGCCTGGAACCGCTCGACCATAGCGCCCATGCGGACGACTTGTGGGATACAACCGCGAGCGACAAGGCGGGAACAGGGTGGACCTACATGGTCTACGGACCCTTCGATACACCCCAAGCGTTCGATACCTGGCTGAAACGAGAGTGCGGCGCGGACGATACCGTCTACTTCGCCTTTGTCGCGGCATCGTCGGGCCGTGCGGTTGGTTGGGGCTCCTATCTGCGAATCGCGCCCGACGATGGTTCGATCGAGGTGGGCAGCATTCAGATGTCACTGCAATTGCAGCGGACCACCATGGCGACAGAGGCGCTGCATCTGATGATCGACCATGTGTTTGCGCTGGGTTATCGCCGTTGCGAGTGGAAGTGCGATGCCCTGAACGCAGCGTCACGCCGTGCCGCCGAGCGTCTTGGATTCAGCTTCGAAGGCGTGTTCCGGCAGGCAACCCACTACAAAGGACGCAACCGTGATACCGCTTGGTACGCGATCGTCGATCACGAGTGGCCGCGCCTTGCCGCAGCGCACACGACTTGGTTGGACCCGATGAACTTCGATGCGGACGGCAATCAGGTCAAACCGCTCTCGGCTCTAATCGCGCGGGAGTTTGACTGACGAGCGGGATTGCCAAGCGGCCATCGTGTCTTTGACTGTCAGGCTTGATCCCGCGCGAAACCCCCTGCACTGTTCACGCTCGCCGCGCAACGCTTATTCAGGGAGACACAATGGCCCTGCCCTCTGACGGTTTGGTTCTGGTGGTCAAGCGTGACTGCCCGACCTGCCAGCTAATCGTTCCGCTCGCCGGTGCCTTGGCGGAGCGCGGCATGCTGTCCGGCCTCTACAGTCAGGACGACCCCGGCTTTCCCGAGGCACTCGACGTCATTGACGACCGCGACCTCGAAGCCTCATTCCATCTGGATATCGATATCGTTCCCACACTGGTGCGCCGAGAGGCCGGTCGGGAAACCGCGCGCGCCATCGGCTGGCACCGCGGGGAATGGCAAAACCTGACCGGCATCAACGATCTGGGCGCCGAACTGCCGGATGAACGGCCGGGCTGCGGCTCGCTTTCCGTCGCGCCCGGCATGGCCGAGGAACTCGTGACGCGCTTCGGCGAAACCGGCCTTCAGGCGCGCGAGGTGCCGATCGATTTCCCCGAGGATCCGATCGAGCAGATGTTCGACCGGGGTTGGACGGACGGTCTGCCGGTGGTACCGCCGACGCCAGCCCGGGTGTTGCGCATGCTGGAGGGAACGTCGCGGCAGCCGGGCGACCTGGTCGGCAAGATCCCGCCCGGTTTCGAGGACTGCACGGTCGAAAAAGCCGCGATCAATGCGGTGATGGCCGGTTGCCGCCCGGAATACTTCCCGGTCGTGCTCGCCGCCCTCGACGCCGCACTCGATCCCGACTTCGCGTGGAGCGGCCTACTCTCCACCACCATGGGCGCGGGCGTCGCGGTCGTGGTCAACGGGCCGATTGCCAAACGCATCGGTATGAACACCGGCATCAATGTCTTGGGCCACGGCAACCGTGCGAACGCGACGATCGGACGGGCGCTGCTTTTGACGGCGATCAATGTCGGCGGCGCGGTGCCCGGCGGCGTCGACCGCTCGACGCTCGGCCATCCCGGCAAACACGGCCTTGCCTTTGCCGAGGACGAGAGCGATCCCGCTTGGCAGCCGCTCGCCGCCTCACGCGGCATCGAAGCCGGCAAGTCCGCCGTCACCGTGTTCGGCTTTTGCGGCACCAGCATCAACAACGACGAGAAGGCGCGCGACGCCACTGGTCTCACACGGAGCTTGGCGCGCAACCTGAACAGCTTCTTCGATCCGCGCCTGGCCGGCGGCGGCATCGGCGCCATGCTCGTCCTGTCGCCAGAGTATTGGCGTGTCTTCAGCGAAAGCGGCTGGGATCGCGACCGGATCGAAACCAGCCTGCACGACGCGACCAATCGTAGCGAAGACATGATCGCGAACGATGTCGTCGCCGCCCATGACGGTTCCGGCGATCCAAGTGGTCTGACGGCGAAATTCGCGCCCGGCGACTTGGTCGTCGTGAGGGCCGGTGGCGCGGCGGGCCTGTTCTCGACTATCATCCAGGGCTGGGGCAGCGGCCCGACCGGCAGCCAGCCTGTTACCAGAGAGGTGATACCATGACCGAAACCACTGTCCTTCTGGACCCGACATCGGAGCGGGCGGGCGCCATGCGGTCGCGCAAGACGCCACCACCATCGCTCGACGGGTTAACGGTCGGCTTGCTCGATATCAGCAAGCCGCGCGGTGACGTGTTTCTCGACCGTCTGCAAAGCCGCCTTGGCGATCAAGGCATCACGGTCGAGCGTTTCGCCAAACCGACCGTCGCGAAGAAAGCGCCGGACGCGGTCATCGCCGCGATCGTTGATCGCTGCGATGTCGTGATCGAGGCGCTGGCCGATTGAGGCTCTTGCACGTCGTGCAGTCTGCAGGACATGTTGGAGCTTGATCGACGCGGCATCCCCGCGATCGCGGTGTTTTCCGAAGAGTTCGAGTCAGGCGTCGTCGCCTGGCGCGACCTGCACGGCTTCGATGCCGGCGCGGTCTATGTCCGTCACCCGATCCAGCCCTTGACCGATGACGAGGTGAACGAACGCGCCGACGCGGTGTTCGACACGATCATCGCCGGCATCACCACGCAGGATTGACACCCATCCGCGGGGCGCCTCGTTTCTTCATCTCGGCCTTTTAGAGAGTTCAGGGAGTTCTCCATGACATTGAGGGTTGTCGGCGCGGGCGTCGGCCGGACGGGTACGGCGTCGCTGAAGCAGGCGCTGGAAAGGCTGCTCGGCGGCACCTGCCACCATATGTTCGAAGTCAGCGCGAACCAGGACGAGATACCGGTCTGGAAGGCCGCCGCCCACGGCACCATGCCGGACTGGCACGCGTTTCTGAGCCGGTATGTCGCCATCGTCGATTGGCCGGGCGCGGCGTTCTGGCGCGAGCTTACGACGGCTTACCCCGATGCCCTGGTCCTGCTCTCCGTACGCGAGCCGGAGAGTTGGTACAAAAGTGCCAGTGAAACGATCTTTGCCGACGACGCCGGCGGCGACTCGCCAGCCTTGTTGGACATGTGGCACGCCCTCGCCCGCAATCGCTTCTGCGACGATCCACACGACAAGGACAAGCTGATCGCCGCCATGCTGGCGCACAACGCCGCCGTAGAGGCGGCGATCCCGCCTGAGCGCCTGTTGCAATGGCAGGCCGGCGACGGTTGGGAACCCATCTGCACGGCACTCGACCTGCCGGTACCCGACGAACCGTTCCCCCACACCAACACCAAGGCGCAGTTCTTGGCGAGCTAGGGTCAGGACTCATTGATAGATCCAAAATGTAACAACTGCGGCGATACAGATTGCCGACATGAAGGTATGAGCACAGCGGTCGTATCTGGTTGCGATGCGCCGCCAATCCTTGAGCATTGGAAACATGTTTTCCGCCTTGTGACGTTGCTTGTACAAGCTATTGGAGTAACTCCTTGGTGTCGTCCGGTTTGATCGTGGCGGGATGCAAGCTTTGATCTTGCGGGCATTCAGCGCATCTCGGAACTCGTCGCTGTCATGGCCTTTATCGCCGATCAGGATTTTTGCATTCGGCATCGCTGGATAGATCAGTTTTGCTCCAACATGATCGGAAAGTTGGCCTTCACTCAAGCACAGCGCCAAGGGCCTTCCTTGGTTGTCGCACAGTGCATGAAGTTTGGAGTTCAACCCGCCCTTGGTTCGACCAATGCGGCGCGGTGCAGCCCCTTTTTTTGCAAACTGCAAGCAGTCCGGTGAGCTTTCAGGTGAGTGGCGTCGGTCATGACAATATCTGATTCTTCAGTGCAACCCGCCAAGCCGCTAAAGATGCAATCAAAAACGCCCTTTCGTGACCAACGGACAAAGCGGTTGTACAAGGTTTTGTGCGACCCATAAATTTCGGGTGCGTCTCGCCATCGCAGACCGTTTCGGATGACGTGGATGTTTCCGCTCACGACACGCCTGTCATCGACACGGGGTCTTCCGTGGGGTTGCGGGAAGTACGGTTTGATGCGCTCAAGTTGGGGTTCGGTCAGCCAATAACAATCAGACATGGGCAAGTCCTCCTGCCCACTTGAATCATATCCCGAATTAGATGTGAATCGGTGGAGTTGCGAATGTCGGCTCAGCGGACAAAGCTGTCATTCATCCGGCGTTTTTTGGCGGCGATAAAGTAGCTGGACGCCCCCGAATAAATCTTCCTTGTTTCCATTGCATGAAAGTTTGCGCCGCCTACCAACCTATCCAAGTCGGAGCTTTGAAGCCTTCGTATCGGAACGGGAATGATCCCAAGTTTGCACAGTAGGCGAACGAGCTGAATCTGGGCACTGACTACAAATGACATCTTATCCCGCAAGCAGGGCGTAACGGAAACAAACGTCCCGTCAGGCTTTAGAAGTTCATGTACCCTCCCCATGACGCGCTGCGGGTCGGGCACTGTATGGAGCATGTTGAAGGCCAAAATGACATCAAATGAGCTTTTGCTGAATCCTTCGTCAAAAATATCTGCCTGCGCGAAGCTTACGTTTTCAACTCCGTTCGCCACCGCCTTTTCCTTTGAAAGTTCAATCATTCTGCCAGAGATATCTATGCCTTCGATTTCTGACACATGGTTGGCTAGTTCACAGGCTGTCGTGCCTGTTCCGCACCCGTAGTCCAACACAATGTCACTGTCTTTGAGGTGCTTCTTTGCGTATTCCCTTGATGCTTGATGGATTTTCTCAAATCTCTCTTCAGTCCTGTCGTAGTTGTCGGCTGACTTGTTCCAAAACTCTTCCGATTTACCCATCTTGCAACTTTCAGTGATTTCAAAACAGTGTGGCTTTCCCCGCGAACGACGGGGGGATTGCATTGGTGCAGTCTTCTGACCCGTGATCCTGTGCGATGCTTGCCAATCACCTTACGCCAGTCGAAGAGTTGGCTAAAATCCAGACTTACGCTGTTGTCGCTAAGGGCTCGATCCGACCATTGCCACGGTTCAAATTAATGGGGCCTGACCCTAGCGTGTAATCGGGATCAGTCTGCTTTTTTGACGCGCGTGCGCTCCGCTCCCTCACCCAGCTTCGGCTAAGGCGCTGATGCGCCCAAGCCTGCGCAACCCTCTCCCCCACTCACGCGGGGGCAAAGGAAAATGGCTGGCGAAGAACTCCCTCTCCCGTCAGCGGGAGAGGGCGGGCCCGGCGCGAAGCGCTGGGAGGGTGAGGGTCGTGCACGCAATTGGCTCCGTCAGGGTGACATGGAGCTAAGCCGCACGGGCTGGCGTTTGCGGCCCCAGGGTCCCAGGGCTCTGTTCGAACACGCCGGCGATCGCCGTGCCGCAATGGCCGACCTGCTGCACTGCTGCAGTCCCCAGTGGGTGAGTTCGTACCAATCACGGCCGATCAGTGGTGTGCCGCAAGACGGGCAAACCGTCGTGTCGCCGTCGCGGTCGTGCACGTTGCCGGTGTAAGCATAGCGCGCGCCGTTTGCGATCGCGATTTGGCGCGCGGGGGTTAGCGTCGCGGGCGGCGTGTTCGTCTTGTCCAGTATGCGGCGCAACGGATTGGCTTACAATTGTGACGCCTCTGTCACTTCACGAGCCCGATCTGCTGGAACAGTCCGTACTTGTCCCAGGTCACCCACGTCTCGACGATCTTGCCGTTTTCAACGCGCGTGAATTCGACGGAGTCGAAGGTGATCGTCTTGCCGGTCGGTTCTTCGCCGAGATACGAGCCGCTGTGAACCGCACTGAGCACGACCCGCGTGGCAACCATATCGCCTTCGGCAACCTGTTCCTTTGACGTCACATGCACATCGGTGAAGGCTGCGTGAAACTGTGCGAGATCCTCTTTGAGCGCCTCAAGGTCCCTCTGTTGCGGCGCGTCGCCATGGCCTATCTGAGAGTCCAAATGATTGACATAGTTCGGCGCCATAACGTCTTCAGGCTTCAAAGTCGTGCCGCTCAGCCATAGTTCGATGGATTCATAGGCAACTTTTTTGTCAGCTTCTTCGGTCGCATCATCGGCAAGCGCGGCAACGGATAATCCTGCAACGCTCAACATGACCACGACGGCGACGATCGCATTGCCGTAACGTTTCATTTGTCCAGCCCTCCTCCAACTTGTGCTGGTTCGCATGATACACGGAAGTCAACGCGATTGGAGGGTGTTGCCCGAAGTCGTTCCGATGTTGCTGAGGCGTACCGGTTGGCGCTTGCGCCCCCAGGTGCCCGGCTGCTGTTCGAAGACACCTGCCACGGCGGTACCGCAATTGCCGCAATGGCCGCCCTGTTGCAGACCCCAGTGGGTGAGTTCGTACCAGTCGCGGCCGATCAGCGGCGTCTTACAGGATGGGCAAACCGTCGTGTCGCCGTCGCGATCGTGCACGTTGCCGGTGTAAGCGTAGCGCACGCCGTTTGCGATCGCGATCTGGCACGCGCGGGTCAAGGTCGCGGGCGGCGTGTTCGTCTTGTCCAGCATGCGGTAGTCAGGATGAAAGGCGGTGAAGTGCATGGGCACATCCGGCCCAAGCTTGTCGACGACCCAGCGGGTCATGGCGTCAATTTCGTCGGCTGAATCGTTTTCGCCGGGGATCAACAGTGTCGTCAACTCGAACCACACGTCGGTTTCGTGTTTAAGGTACTCGAGCGTCTCCAGGACCGGCGCCAGATCGCCGGCACAGATCTTCTTGTAGAACCGCTCGGTGAAGGCCTTCAGATCGACATTGGCCGCGTCCATGACGGCGAAAAACTCGGCTCTGGGTTCCGGCATCATGTAACCGGCCGTGACAGCCACCGTCTTGACGCCTACCGCGCGGCAGGCGTGCGCCACGTCGACCGCGTATTCATGGAAGATGACGGGATCGTTGTAGGTGAAGGCGACCGAACGGCAGCCCAGGTCTCGCGCCACGGCGGCGATCCGCTCCGGTGGCGCCTGATCGGCCAGAGTGTCGACTTCCCGGGATTTCGAGATATCCCAGTTCTGGCAGAACTTGCAGGCCAGATTGCAGCCTGCCGTGCCAAAAGACAGAACCGGCGTACCCGGCAAAAAGTGGTTAAGCGGTTTTTTCTCGATGGGATCGATGCAATAGCCGCTGGAACGGCCATGGGTCGTCAAAACGATCCCGCCCTTCTGGGCCTGGCGGACGAAACAAAGGCCGCGCTGGCCCTCGCTCAGCCTGCAAAACCGGGGGCACAGATCGCACTGGATCCGGCCATCGTCCAGGCCATGCCAAAAGCGGCCGGGAACCACGCCAAAGGTGTCATTTCCCTGTGTCTTTTCGGCGGTATCCGGCATCCTCACGCTTGACCGGGCTCGCAACCGAGCCTCGGCCTTCCCACCTATGACCTTATGTCTATGTGGGTATTGCCCTGCGCGATGTCATGACGGACGGCGGTGATGACAGGCATCCGTGAACCTCAGCTTGCCGGGACCTGGTATCCAGGCGACGCCGGGGCGCTGGTCATGGCGGTCGACGACTATATCGCCAGCGCCGAGAAACTGGCACCGGAACGGCTGGATCGGCTGAAGGCGGTGATCGCCCCGCACGCGGGTTATCGCTATTCCGGCACCGTGGCAGGCAGCGCTTATGCCCAGGTCGCGGCGATCGGCGAACGCATCAGTCGCGTGGTGCTGTTCGGACCGTCGCACCATGTCGGCTTCCGTGGCCTCGCGGTCAGCGGCGCCGACGCCTATCGCACGCCGCTGGGAACGGTGCCGATCGATCGCGATGCCGTACGACACCTGACGGGCCTGCCGTTCGTCCGGCCAATGGATGCCGCCCACGTGCCCGAGCACAGCCTGGAGATCCATCTGCCTTTCCTGCAGCGCATCCTCGGTGACTTCTCGCTGGTACCAGTTGTGACCGGCGACGCGTCGCCAAGCGAAGTCGCCGAGGCCTTGGCGCACCTTTGGGGTGGACCGGAGACGCTGATCGTGATCAGCACCGATCTCACCCACTTCCTGGACTATCACACCGCCCGGCGCATCGATGCCGCGACATCCAGCGCGATCACCGGTTGCCGGCCGGACGCCATCGGCGACGATCACGCGTGCGGGCGGGTCGGCTTGAAGGGCCTGCTCGAAATTGGCCGCCGCCACTTCATCAATGTCGATGTTCTCGACCTCAGAAACTCCGGCGACACCAGCGGCCGGCGCGACCAGGTGGTCGGCTATGGTTCGTGGGCCGCGACGGATGTCCGCGATCCCGTCCATAAACTTGAGATCATCGCGCTTGGTCACCGTCGTGCGCTCAGGCGGCTGGCAGAGCAGGCCATTCGCCACGGTCTCTCCACCGGTCGAGAACCGGATGGGCCGTGGGACGACACACCGCCGGCACTGACGCGCGCTGTCGCCAGTTTTGTCACGCTGCGCAAGGCCGAGGAACTGCGTGGCTGTATCGGATCGGCCGAGGCGCACCGTCCCCTCGCCCAGGATGTCGCGGTGAATGCCTACAAGTCGGCGTTCCACGATCCCCGGTTCCGCCCGCTCGAGGAATGTGAGTTCGGCGACCTCACGATCGAGATTGCGCTGTTGAGCGCACCCCAGGCACTGAACGTGAACGACGAGGACGATCTGATCGAACGACTGACGCCCGGCATCGACGGGCTGATCCTGGACGACGGGCAAAAGCGCGCGATCTTCCTTCCGGCGGTCTGGCAAAACCTCACCGAACCTAGGGACTTTGTCCGCTACCTGAAGGAAAAGGCCGGTTGGAACGCCGATCACTGGTCGCCGTCGATAAACGCCCATACCTTCCGGGCCGTAAAAATCGCTGGAGCCGACTAGCCACCCGCCATGTTTCGTGATCGACTAAACCAGGAGCTGCGAGACGACCGGGGGGACAGCTTGCCGAACTCCGAGATAAGGGTCACGTTTTGGGGCGTGCGTGGCGGATTGCCCGCGCCTGGCGCGATGACCCAGGGATTTGGCGGAAACTCGCCTTGCATCGAAATGCGGTGCAACCGACGCTTGCTCATTTTCGATGCCGGCACCGGCATTCGCGCACTCGGCAAGGATCTGATGGCGCGATCCCCGGTGGCGGGCGATCTCTTTTTCAGCACCACGCGCTTCAATCACATCTGCGGGCTGCCGTTCTTCGCCGCCGCGTTCAACCCGGCCAACAGCTTTCGTCTGTGGTGCGGTAACGCGCAGCCGGAGACCTGCATCAAGGATGTGCTGAGCGGCCTGATGAACGACCCGATCTTTCCGGTCCCCTTGGATGTCTTCAACGCGGACCTCAGCTTCCGCGATTTCACCGACGGCATCGATCTGGATATCGGCGACGGCGTCACGATCGCGACCAGCAAGCTCAACGGCTGCCCGCCCGGCACCGCGTACCGTGTGACCTATGGCGGGCGTTCGGTGTGTTACCTCGCGGGCGCATGCCTGGATGACGAGGACACGGTTGAGGCGATCGTCGCGTTTGCCGGCGACGCCGACATGATCATCTTCGGCCCGCCCTTGATCAACGGTCAGTCCAAGGAATGCGCCTGGACCGCCGCGACACGGCTGGCGACCGATGCCCAGGTTTCGAAGCTGGTTCTCTCCGGCCACGCGCCCGAGGACGACGACGACGTCTTGAACCAACGCGAAGAGCATCTGGCGCACGATCACCCGGGCACCGTGCTGGCCCGCGAAGGTCAGGAAGTTTCCGTTTGAGATCAGAAGGCTTCCGCGTCAGGCGCGAAGCGCTTCTTCCACCGACAATCCTTGAGTCGCTACGCCATCGATGTGGCGGGCATGCCACAGTGCATAGAAGAGCAGTGTCCACGCGGCAAAGCCTGATCGCTTCTTGGCTGCCTGTTCGAACAACCTGACGACCTGCGCTGGATAGGCGATCGCCTCGATGGCCGGTTGCGCGGCGACCAAGTGGCCGATCTCCGCGCCGCGCCGGGCGATCCATTCACCGACCGGCACGGTGAAGCCGCGTTTGGCCGAGAACGCATCGGCGGCCGGCAATTCCCGATCGAGCCAGGAACGCAGCAGCCACTTGCCCTGGCGTCTGCGGATCTTCATGGCGTCCGGCAAGCGCCACGCGACATCGGCGACGTGGTTGTCGAGCAACGGCACCCGGCCTTCGACACCATGGGCCATCAGGCAGCGGTCGAGCTTGGTCAAGAGATCGTTTGGCAGCCAGTCCGCCATGTCGACGGCCTGCGCCACCTGCAACGCGCTGCGCCCCGGCTTTTTGAAGGCCTGCGCCGCCACGTCCAGCCCCATGCGCCACCCGGCATGACCGTCGAACAGAACTTCGAGCCCTTCGAACGTGCCCTTGCGCCGCAACTTGCCGCCACCCAACAGCCGGGGCCGCAGCATGCGGCGATAGCGCCCGTAACCGGCAAAGAGTTCATCGCCGCCTTCGCCCGACAAGACGACCTTCACGTCCTCCGCCGCCTGGCGCGCCAGTTTGTAGGTTGGCAGCGTCGCGTAGTCGGCGGCGGGGTCATCCATCGCGGCGGCAACGTCGGGCAACAGCGCCCAAAAGTCGTCCTCGCCGAAACTCACCTCGACATGATCGGCACCGGCGGCTGCCGCCACCTCGGCGGCATGGCGGCGTTCGTCGCGCGCATGGGGAATGTCGAAGCCGACCGTATAGGCACGCACCGGGCGGTCATCGAGACGCGCCATCGCCGCTAACACTGTGGAGCTGTCGACGCCGCCGGAAAGAAACATGCCGTAGGGCACGTCGGCGCGTTCGTGCACCCGCACGCTGTCGAGCAACGCGGCGTCGAGACGCTCCATGGCGTCTTTCTCGTCCCAATTGGCGCTGTCCAGTTCGGGCAGTGCGGAGCGGCGCAAGCGTTCAACGATGCGGCCCTGTTCGACGACGATCGTCTCACCGGGCAGGACTCGCTCCACATGCTGGAAGATGGTGCGCCGGCCCGTCGTAAACTGCATCTGCAGGAGCTCGCCCAGCGCGGCGTCGTTGACGGCGGCCTCGACCAGGCCGGACGCGACAAACGCCTGTGCCTCCGACGCGAAGGCCAGCCCCATCGCGGTCTCAGCGACATAGAGCGGTTTGATGCCAAACGGGTCGCGCGCCAGGTAGAGCCGTTCCTGCGCGCGGTCCCACAACGCGATGGCGTACATGCCGCGCAGACCCTTGGTGAAGTCGGCGCCGTCGCGCTCGAAGAGATGCAGCGGAACCTCGCAGTCCGACTGGGTCGCGAACCGGACCTCCGACAGGACACGCCGCCACTCCACGTGATTGTAGATCTCCGCATTGGCGATCAACGTCGCACCGCTCGGTCCCGTCATCGGCTGATCGCCGGTGACAAGGTCGATGATCGCGAGACGGCGATGGACCATGGCAAGGGGGCCGTTGCGGAACCGCCCCTCGCCGTCAGGACCGCGATGGGCAAGCGCACGGGACAACGCGTCCAGGGTTGCCTCGGGCACCTCCTCACCCGGACGGGCGAGCACACCGGCCAGGCCGCACATCAGGCGGTCACCGTGTTGAGCAGGTCGATGTAGTCGCGCACAACGACATCGCGCGCGAAGGTCTCGCGATAGGTGGAAAACCCCGCCTCGACAAGCTCGGCGGCAAGCGTCTGGTCGGTGAGGCAGGCGTTGATCGCCGCCGCGAGCGGCCGCGCTTGATCGACCGGCACCAGGAGGCCGGTCTTACCGTCCTCGATCAGTTCCGACGGCCCCTGGCTAGCCGCGGCAACCACCGGCCGGTGGTGGGCCCAGCCCTCCAGAACCACATTGCCAAGGGGTTCATGGCGCGACGGGCAGACCAGGACATCGGCCGCCGCCATCAATGCGGCGCCATCATCGCGCCAGCCAAGAAACCTGACCCGGCCTTCCAGGCCCAACGTGTGGACGTGGTCCTCAAGACGAGTCTGAAGCGGACCACTGCCGGCCAGCCAAAGCATGGCATCCGGCACCTCGGCCATGGCTTCAATCAGCACGTCGAATGCCTTGTTAGGGTGCAGCCGGCCCATGGCGAGCACGACTTTCATGTCGTCGGGGGTGCGCATCGACTCCTTGTCGATGGGAGGCTGCTCGTCGGCATCGACGAAGTTGGGCAGATAGTGGGTGCGCTCGGCGGGCCAGCCCTGACCGATCAGGTAATCGCAGATGCCTCGCGTGTTGCCGATCAGATGGTCGCAGCGCCGGTAGTACTTGAGATCATAGAAGCCGCCGAGCCGCGCCAGATGCACATAGGACCCGCGCGGGCACAGCGTGGTCGCCCGATTCATCCAGGTCAGCACGGCATCGGGCGCAAACTCTTTGACCGCGCGGCCATAGGCGAAACGCGTCGAGAGGTCGAACGGCCCGCCGAAACGCAGGCCCACGGTTTCGACCCCGGCGAGGTTCAGGGTTTCCTGACGCACGTCGTGGCGGCGGATGATCGCGCGCTGCTCAAGGCCGGCATCGGCCAGGCCGGGCACCAGGCGCATGAAGAATGCCTCGGCGCCGCCGACCTCCGCACCCGCCATCGCCTGCACAAGACGCATCAATCGCGCTCCAACCGCGCCTTCAAGTGCGAGATCAGCGGATAGAGCCCGGCGAACGTGGCGTTCAGGAAACCGTAGCCGCCCTCCCGGTATCCCTGGCGCGCGATGTAGCATTTGAAGAAACGCGAGTAGAAACGACGGACGTTGCCGGCAAGCGTGCCGATGTCGCCGCTCGCTCTCAGGTCTTGCGCGCGGGCGGTGGTGTAGCGGTCGAGCCGCTGGATCATGTCGGAGATGTTGCGGTCGACATAATGATCCATGCGCTCTTTCAGCCAGCGCTTCTCCCCCGTCAGAACAAGCGAGGGATGTATGCGGTCGTCGCCCCAACGTTTGGCGCCCGGCGAAAACAGACGCACCGCCGCGCTGACGCCCCACGATCCGCCCCAGCCATAACGCACGCGCCGCTCGCCGATATAATTGTCGAACGGCACGAGGAAATGGGCGGGCGCGGTGGCAGTCTGGATGACCGACGTGATCTCCTGGGCAAGCGCCGACGTCACGCGTTCGTCCGCATCGACTTCCAGGATCCAGTCACCGGCCGCGGCGTCCAGGCCGGTGTTGCGGCGCGGCCCTTCGATCTCCCACGCGCCTTCGATCACGTGATCGGTGTGGCGCCGTGCGATCGACGCCGAATCATCGGTGCTGCGATCCAGCACGACGACGATCTCGTCACAGAAGTCGAGGCAGGCAAGGCAGGCCTCAAGTTGGGCCTCTTCGTTGCGCGCCACCACAACGGCGCTCAGGCGAACGCTCACCGGATGAACGCTGCTGCGGCTGGTTGGCGCATCACGCCGCCATCGCCTCGATCTCGGCGGCGGCATCGTCCCAGGTGCGGCCGCGTTGCATCTGAATGGCGTCCTTGCTGCGCCCGCGATAGACGATGTCTTCCTTCAGGCACAGCACAGCGCAATTGACGAAGGCCTCATCGTCAGGTGTCAGAAAACCGCTGCGCCCATCGGTGATGCGTTCCTGGGCAGCACCCAGCCGGCGCGCAACACCGGGCAGGCCGGCGGCCTGGGATTCCGCAAGCGTCGAGGCGTAGACCTCGCGTTCCGCACCGGGATAGAGATGCACGCGGGCGCGGCGATAGACTTCCGCCATGTCGTGGTCGGCAAGCGGGCGCATCACCTTGACGCCCTGATCCGCGGCCGCCAGCGCCTGATCCAGCAGCGGCCGCAGAGACGGGTCCATGGTGCGATCCTGGCTGCCGGCATAGAGCGAACCGGAATAGATGTGCAGCTCCGAACCCTTGATCAACGGCTCTATCTTCGCGGTCCAGCGGTCGATCAGCCAGTCAAGGTCCATGCGCGGATGGGTCGTGACAATCGCGCGTGACGGCCAGTATCCGGCCGGCGCCTCGGATTCGAGGTAGGCCGGCGCCACGCCCGGCAGCACGACCTTGGCGCGCTCGTCCGGACCGTCCCAGGTCGCGCGATGGGTTGCGCCCATGAACAGTAATGGGGTCGCCGGGTGCCGCTCCATGGCCGCAGCCGCGTCGGCGCGCTTCAGGATGCTGGCGGGTGTCACCAACCACAGCATGCGGTGGCGCGCCGCGACCGTATCCAGAAGTTCGGCGTGGCGCAGTGCGATCAGCAGGTCGGCGGTCTCCGGCAGACCGTCATCGATCGGCCGCCAGGCGACGTCCGCACAGGTTATGGCCTGCTCGCACCGGTTATAGACGGTGACCGCGTGCCCCCTGCGCGCCAGCGCCTCGGCCAGATAGACCAGCCCCTTCTCCGGCCCGCCCAGCGGATCGTTGCGCGGGGTATAGCCGTCAAAGGCAAAGGAATCGTCGATAAGAACCACATCCATGGCGCGGTTTATAGGGTTTGCTGGCGCCTAAGTCCAAGGCCGACAAAACGTTGACTTGTCACGGCCGCCCTGGCCGACCACCTTATGGGTCGACACGGAGAGGGATGTCGATGACCGCTATCAAGACGATTGCACTGCCCGGGCGCGGCGTGCTGGGCGTGACCGGTCCGGAGGCCACCGCCTTCCTGCAGGGACTGATCACCAACGACATCGAGCTGGTGAACCCGGCGCGCGCCATCTATGCGGCGCTGCTGACACCCCAGGGCAAGTTCCTGTTCGATTTCCTGATCGCCGACGACGGCGACGGCGGCTATCTGCTGGAGACCGACAAAGAGCGCCTGGCCGATCTCGCCAAGCGCCTGACCTTCTACAAGCTCCGCAGCAAGGTCGAGATTTCCGACTTGAGCGACGCCTTGAGCGTTTCCGCCCTGACCGGCGACGGCGCGGCGGCGCGCGCCAAGCTGAATGCCGGTGCCGGCAATGCCTGGCGCTGGGGCACCTCGATGATCTATGTCGACCCGCGCCTTGCCGCGCTGGGTGTGCGCATGATCCATCCGGCGGGTGAAACGCCGGCCATCGTTGGCGACGCCGCCGGCACGGTCGATGACTACGAAGCGCTGCGCCTGGAGCTCGGCGTACCGGAAGCCGGGCGCGACGTGCTGATCGACAAGTCGTTCATCCTGGAAAGCAATTTCGAAGAGCTGAACGCCGTCGATTTCAGCAAGGGTTGTTACGTCGGCCAGGAGTTGACCGCACGCACCAAACACCGGGGCAAGATCCGCAAGCGCCTGTTCCGCATCGATGTCGACGGCGACCTGCCGCCCGCCGGCACGCCAATCATGGCCGGCAAGGCGGAGATCGGCGAAGTTCGATCAGGCAATGGCCGTACCGGCATCGCACTCATCCGCACCGACCGCCTGGACGAAGCCCGCGACAAGGGTGACGACTTGATCGCCGACGGCGTGCCGCTGACACCGGTCAAACCGGACTGGGTGAGTTTTTAGCCCATACGCACCACCACCCCCCTCACCCTTCCCTTTCCCCCAAAGGGGCGAGGGAACGTGGCAGTGACCCTTTTCCCCCCGCCCGCTTGCGGGAGAGGGAGGGACCCGACGCGACGCATTGGGAGGGTAAGGGTCCTTCAGCCCGCCTTCACCGCTGCCTGCGCCGCTGCCAGACGCGCGATGGGCACGCGGAAGGGCGAGCAGGAGACGTAGTCGAGGCCGATCTCCTGACAGAAGGTGATCGAGGCGGGGTCGCCGCCGTGTTCGCCGCAGATGCCGAGCTTCAGATCGGCCCGCGAGGCGCGGCCGCGTTCGGTCGCGATTTCGACCAGCTCGCCGACGCCCTCGCGGTCGATGCTGACAAAGGGATCGATCTCGAAGATCCCCTCGTGCTGATAACGATCCAGGAAGCGGCCTGAATCGTCGCGGCTGATGCCAAACGTCGTCTGGGTGAGATCGTTGGTGCCGAAGCTGAAGAACTCGGCGGTCTCGGCGATCTCGCTGGCACGCAGCGCCGCGCGCGGCAGTTCGATCATGGTGCCGGTGACGTAGCGTGGATCACCGCCGGTCTCCTGGCGCACCGCCTCGGCCACGTCATCGATACGCTGCTTCAGGATATCCAGTTCCTGGCGGGTCGCGACCAGCGGTATCATGATCTCCAGCAGCACCGCTTTGCCCGCTTGTTTCTCCGCCTCGACCGCAGCCTCGAAGATGGCGCGCGCCTGCATCTCATAGATCTCCGGATAGGAGATGCCGAGGCGGCAGCCGCGATGGCCGAGCATGGGATTGAGTTCACGCAACGAACCCGCGCGAATGCGCACGTGCTCGACATCAGCGTCCATATGACTGGCCAGTTCCTCAAGCTCCTGCTGGCTGGTCGGCAGGAATTCGTGGAGCGGCGGATCGAGCAGACGGATCGTGATCGGCAGGCCGGCCATGATGTGGAACAGTTCGACGAAATCGGCGCGCTGCATCGGCAAAATGCGGTCGAGCGGCGCGCGCCGACCGGCCTCGTCCTCGGCCATGATCATCTCGCGCATGGCGATGATGCGGTCGCTGTCGAAGAACATGTGCTCGGTGCGGCAGAGACCAATGCCCTCGGCGCCGAACTCGCGCGCCTTCTTGGCGTCATCCGGTGTCTCGGCATTGGCGCGCACCTTCAGCGAGCGCAGTTCGTCGGCCCAGGTCATCAGCGTCGCGAACTCCGGCGACAGTTCCGGCTCGATGGTCGGGATCTCGCCCTGGATGACCTCGCCGGTCGAGCCGTCGATGGTGATGGTGTCGCCGCGTTTGACCGTGACGTCGCCGATGCTGAACTGGCCGCCGTCGACATCGACACGGATATGACCGGCGCCGGTCACGCAAGGACGTCCCATGCCCCGGGCGACCAAGGCCGCGTGGCTGGTCTGGCCGCCGTGCTTGGTCAGGATACCGCGCGCGGCGTGCATGCCGTGAATGTCCTCAGGACTGGTTTCCGGCCTGACCAGGATGACCGCCTTGCCGTCGCCGCTCATGGCCTGGGCCTCGTCCGCGGTAAAGACGGCGATGCCGGAGGCGGCGCCGGGGGAGCCCGGCAGTCCCCTAGCGATCACCTTGCGCGGCGCGCGCGGATCGGGGACCGGATGCAGCAGGCGGTCAAGGTCCTTCGGGTCGATCCGCATCAAGGCACCGGCCTTGTCGATCAAGCCTTCGGCGACCATGTCGGTGGCGATCCTCAGCGCCGCCTGGATGCCGCGTTTGCCGCCCCGCGTCTGCAGCATCCACAGCTTGTCTTTTTCGATCGTGAACTCGACGTCCTGCATGTCGCGATAGTGACGTTCCAGCAGATCCTGGATGCGCATGAGTTCGTCGAAAGCCTTGGGCATCAGTTCCTGCATCGACGTGCCGTCGGGCTCGTTCAGCCTGCCGATGGGATGCGGCGTTCTGAGGCCGGCGACCACGTCCTCGCCCTGCGCGTTGACCAGGAACTCGCCGAACACCGCCTTGGCGCCGGTATCCGGGTTGCGTGTGAAGGCGACGCCGGTAGCGCAATCCTCGCCCATGTTACCGAACACCATCGCCTGCACATTGACGGCGGTACCCAGGTCTTCGGCAATATCGTGGATTGCGCGGTAGTCGATGGCGCGCTGGTTCATCCAGCTGTCGAACACCGCGTGGATCGCGCCCCAAAGCTGCTCGCCAGGGGCTTGCGGGAAATCCCTGCCCAGCGTTTCCTTGACCAGCGTGCGGTAACGCCCGACGAGATCCTTCAGCGCCTCGGCCGGAAGTGCGGCGTCCTCGAACACCCCCTCCTCGTCCTTGACGTCATCGAGGATCTCCTCGAAATCGCCGTGGGACATGCCCAGGACGACGTTGCCATACATCTGGATGAAACGGCGGTAGCTGTCATAGGCGAACCGCGCGTCACCGCTTTCGGCCGCCAGGCCTTCGACCGTGTCGTCGTTAAGGCCCAGGTTCAGCACCGTATCCATCATACCGGGCATGGAGACCGGCGCGCCTGAACGCACGGAGACCAGCAGCGGTTTTGCCGCATCGCCCAGCTTGCGGCCGACCTGGCTCTCGACAACGGCCAGGGCGGCGGCGACTTCGGCCTCGACGCCGTCGGGCAGGCTGCGCTCTTTCTCGAAGAACGCGATGCTGGCTTCGGTGGTGATGGTGAAGCCGGGCGGCACCGGCAAACCCAGGCTGGCCATCTCCGCCAGGTTGGCGCCCTTGCCGCCCAGCAGGTTCTTCATGCTGGCATCACCGTCAGCCTTGCCGTCTCCGAAGCCGTAAACCCACGCGGTCATGCCGTTAACCTTCGATCCTGGAGAAGTCGGCCACGCGGTCCAGCGCATGGCGGATACCCGATAGCAGACGCAGGCGGTTTTCGCGCAAGCCCGCGTCGTCGCAGTTGACGGTCACCTCGTCAAAAAACGCATCGACCGGCGCGCGAAGACCGGAGAGCGCCGCCATGGCATCGGCGAAACGTTCCTCGCCGAGCGCGGCCTCGGCGTGGTTCGCTGCCTCGGCTAGCCCGGCAACGACGGCCATCTCTTCGTCGGCCTGAAGCGCACCGGCGTCGACATCGCCATCATAAACGACCCCGTCTTTCTTTTCCTCGATCTTCACGATGTTGCCGGCGCGGCGATAGGCGGTCAGCAGGTTGGCGCCGTCCTCGCTCGACAAGAACGCGCTCAGCGCCTCGACCTTGGCCAGCAGGCGCACCAGGTCATCCTCGCCGCTTTCGGCGAAGACCGCGTCGATCAGGTCGTGACGCACGCCCTCGCCGCGCAGATGCACCTTCAGTCGGTCGGCGATAAAAGTGAGCAGCTCGGCGACGACGTCGTCCTTCGAGCGTTTGTCGTCGTTGGCCATCGGCCAGGGATAGGCGTCGCCCGCAGCATGAAAAGCCGCGGCAAGCGGCAGGCGCAGGTTGTTCTCGACGATCAGGCGGATGATGCCGAGCGCGCCGCGGCGAAGCGCATATGGGTCCTTCGAGCCCGTCGGCTTTTCGTTCATGGCGAAGAAACCGACAAGCGTATCGATCTTGTCCGCCAACGCGACGGCGACACTTTCCGGCGCGCTGGGGCAGGCATCGCCGGGCCCCTGAGGCGCGTAGTGTTCGGCGATGGCGGTGGCGACGGCGCCATCTTCACCATCATGGCGAGCATAGTACGAGCCCATCAAGCCCTGCAGATCCGGGAACTCGCCGACCATCTCGGTGGTCAGGTCAACCTTGGCGAGGTTGGCGGCGCGTGCTGCCTTTTCGGCATCGCAGCCGGGAATCGATTCGGCCAGTCGGCGCGCGAGCTTGATAAGGCGCGTTGTCTTATCGGCGACGGTGCCGAGCTTGGCGTGAAACACGACGGCACTCAGATCGTCAATGCGATCGGCAAGTGACCGCTTGCGGTCCTGATCCCAGAAGTGCCGGGCATCGGCCAGGCGCGCGTTCAACACGCGCTCGTTGCCGCCGGTGATCGTCTTGCCTTCATCGAGGCCCGGGGCATTGGCGGCGAAGATGAAACGCGGCGCCAGCTTGCCGTCCTTGTCGCGCACCGGCAGGTAGCGCTGGTGTGAGGTCATGGAACTGACCAGCACCTCTGGCGGTACCTCCATGAAGGCGTCGGTGAACGAACCCATCAACACGACCGGCCACTCAACCAACCCGGCGATCTCGTCGAACAAACCCTTCGGCGCATCAACAGCGAGCCCGGCATCCGTCGCCAGGCGCGCCGCGCCCTCTTCGATCAAGCCGCGCCGCTCGCCGCCGTCCAGCACGACCTTGGCGTCGCGCAGCTTCTTTTCGTAATCCGCAAACCCCGTCACCGATATCGCGCCGGGCGCCAGGAAACGATGACCCTCGGTTTCGTTGCCGGAGGTGACAGGGCCATAGGCGAAGGGCACGACCACGCCATCGAACAGCGCGGTGATGCGGTGCATGGGCCTGACCCAGCGTTCGTCGTGATCGCCCCAGCGCATGGACTTGGGCCACGGCAGCGCGACCATGGCGGCGGGCAGGATTTCAGCCAGCACCTCGCCGGTCACGCGGCCCACGCGCTCGATCACGGCGAACCAGCAGGGACCCTTGTCGGTATCGCGTTCGACCAGGTCGCCGACGGCGAGGCCGGCGGAACGGGCAAAACCCTCGACCGCCTTGTCCGGCGCGCCCACTTTCGGGCCCTTGCGCTCCTCCTTCAGATCCGGCTGGTTCTGGGCCAAACCGTCGATCACCAGGGTCAGGCGGCGCGGCGTCGCGAAGTGACGGGCGGGCTCGTGCTCCAGCCGCGCCTCGCCGAGCGCCTTCGTCACAAGCTCCGCCAGATCAGCCGCGGCGCGCTGCTGCATGCGCGCGGGGATCTCCTCGGAGAAGATTTCGAACAGCAGCTCAGCCATCGGCGGCCTCGTCCAGATGGCCACGGCTGGTCAGCCATTCGGTGGCGCAGGCGCGGCTCAGCGCCCGCACCCGGCCGATATAGGCCGCGCGTTCGGTGACCGAGATGACACCGCGCGCGTCCAGCAGGTTGAAGGTGTGACTCGCCTTGATGCACTGGTCATAGGCGGGCAGCGGCAGGTGCGCTTCGACCAGCGCGTGACATGCCTTCTCCGCGTCTTCGAAGTGGCGGGTTAGGGTCTCGGTATCCGCATGCTCGAAGTTGAAGGCGGAGAACTCGCGCTCGGCCTGCAGATAGACGTCGCCATAGCTGACGCCAGCGCCGTTCCAGTCGAGGTCGTAGACGTTGTCGACGCCCTGCAGATACATGGCGAGCCGCTCCAGGCCATAGGTCGCCTCACCCGGCACCGGGCGGCAGTCATAGCCGCCAACCTGTTGGAAATAGGTAAACTGGGTGACCTCCATGCCGTCACACCACACTTCCCAGCCAAGCCCCCAGGCACCCAGCGTCGGGCTTTCCCAGTCGTCCTCGACAAAGCGGATGTCATGCGCCAGGGGATCGATGCCGATCGCCTTCAGGCTGTCCAGATAGATATCCTGGAAGTTGTCCGGCGACGGCTTCATCAGGACCTGGAACTGGTAATAGTGCTGCAGCCGGTTCGGGTTCTCACCATAACGCCCGTCGGTCGGCCGCCTGGACGGCTGGACGTAGGCGACGTTCCAGGGTTCCGGCCCCAGGCTGCGCAGGGTCGTCGCCCAGTGGAAGGTGCCGGCGCCGACCTCCATGTCATAGGGCTGCAGGATGACGCAGCCCTGCCCAGCCCAGAACTCCTGGAGCCGCAGAATGAGCTGTTGGAACGGGAGGGCGGACCCGTTGGGCGCGGTCATCTCGAACCGTCTCCGTGAATGTCGTGGGGCATGTCCGCGTGCGGTTCGCCCGGCCGGCTGAAATCGCGGCGCAACTTAGGAGTCAGGGGGGATCGGGTCAAGCGGTGGGCGGATAGGGGCAGTCAGCCTTGCCGCATCCCTTGGCGCCTGCCGCCGGCACGTAATCGCCGCACTGGCGGCACGCCGCCATCTCGACCTGACCTGCCGTCCTCCCGGCACCGCCTTGCGGCTGCCCACGACCTCTGAACCGGTCGCGCCAGGACACGCGCGCCCGTCTGCTCTGCCGCTCCTCGGCCTTGCGTTTCTTGTCCATGTTGCTGACCAGCCGGAAGCCGATCCACAACGCGGCAATGATAATCGCGAAGACAACGATCTTCTGGATCGAGAACATGGCAGGCACTTAAGGGGCGCGTCGGCGGTGGTCAAGGACTGAAGCGCTCGCCGCACGGTTCCGCTGCAGCGGTTCAGGCCATCGCCTTGGGCCGTATTTTGGTCCACCAGTAGCAGAGGTAAGCGCCGCTTGCCGCCGCCACCAGTCCAAAGCCGATCAAATAGTGAGGGACCTCTCCACCGGCCGCGGCGGTCACCCAGATCAGACCCGCGACTTGCGCCGACCACCCAAGCCAGTGAATAGCGAGACTGGCAATCGATTGCTTGAAGCGACGCCAGATCCACAGACCAATCCCAAGCGCTATGCCGACGATCGAAAACAGACCGATAGCCAACGGATCATCGGGGCCATCAAGGGCAAGCATGATCACCATCATCAACAACAGGGTCATCCCAGCCCAGATCCCGAGCGCCATGACGAGTTCACGTGTCGCCTGATTGCGTGGGGTCGCAGGGTGCGATGCCGTTGCGGCAGCCTGAACCGGGCTCTCTTGCTCTGACTCTGCCGCCATCGGGGGCGTCGGCCACAACTCCTGCTTGGTTCGCGTCTCCGTCGTGTCGGTTCGGGGTTTCGGGACCTCGGGTTTGGACGCTTCTGACTGCGCGGCGGTTGACGGTGCCTCAGTCTGCGGCTCGGCGGGCGCTGCCGGCGGCGCCTGCTTCACCTTCAGCCACTGGTCGATGAACTCGCCGGTGCTGATGTCCTTGTCCAGCAGGTCGTCCAGAAGGTCGCTGTAGTCCCGCGCCTCGCCGTTCAGTTCCTGACGGCCGAGAGACGTTACCTCAAGCGCCTTGGCGAGGATGCTGTCGGGCATCAGGCCCTTGCTGGCGAGTTCGAACAGCCGTTCGCGAACCTGGGCCCGCCTCTCTTCCCAGGGCGCGGTGCCGCTCTTGGCAATGATGAGCTCGCCGCGCACGTTCAGATCCCATTTCATCGGTTCCTGATGGCTCTCGTTCAACACCTGATCGTGCACGTAGGTGTAGAGCTCGTTCATGGTGACATAGCCGTCGCCGTCCTGGTCGGCAGCGCCGCCCCTGATGCCCTCGATCAGATGTTTGGTGAAGATGCCGTAGGTGTCTTCTTCCTTCTCCTTGGCGACCTGGATGGCGGTCGAGGCGGTCATGATGAAGGTGCCGCGACCGTGCGCTGCGAGATTGAGCTGATCGTCGATGCCGCTTCTGAAGAACGCTTCGCCGACCGCGCCGCTGTAACAACAATCCAGGATCAGGGCCGTCTTGGTTGATGGCGACACGTCGATGAAGTTGCGGATGCTCTGGACCGGCACCGAGGTCGACTCCAGGTCGGCGATCTCGGTATCGGTCGTGGCCAGATGCAGCCGGCCGGCGCCATCCAGCTTGCCGTGTCCGGAGAAGTAGATGAGAACCAGGTCTTCCTTGCCGACCTTCTTCAGGGTCTGATTGATACGACGCAGAACCTCGTAGTGCGGCCTGTCCTTCAAGACCTGGACATCGGTAAACCCGCCAAACGCATCAGACGACAGAACCTCGTTCAGGCCATCGACATCGTTTGCCGGGCAAGCCAGGTCCAGCAACGTGTCATCGTGGGGAAAGACGCTGCTGCCGACCAGGACGGCATAGCGTTGGCCGGTCATGGTTTGTCGAAGAACGCCCGCGCGAACTCGACCGTCTTGTCCATTTGATCGGTGCTCATGTTGGTCTGGTCGATGACCAGCTCCTCACCGTCGGCCCGCTTGAACGTCATGGTCAGTGACTTGTTGCGCTCGACATAGGACTTGATGACCTGAAACATCGCCACCGCCGCGCCGCTGGTCATGAAGGTCAGCAACAGGGTGTGGAGGATAGCCGGGTCGCCCTTGGAACCCGGCTCGGGCTGCGCCTCGGGGATCGCCGCGCCGACATCGGTTTCGCGGTTGATCGTCGTCGACAGCTCCCGCGTCAGGCTCTGGAGGTCGTCCTCTGCCAGACTGTCACAGGAAATTGCTACCGTTGCGTCCATGGCCACCCCCTACCCCGGGTTTTCGGCCGCGCTCACGCCTCAGATCCAGACCAACACGCCAAGCTCGCTCGGTCTTCAGCGCCACAGTATACGCCAACTCGCCGATCGAGGCATCATGGCGCCTCACGATGCCGGCCCGCCGCTGATCCGCAAGACCAGAGGCGCCTTTCAACACCGTTATGAAGGGATGGAACAATGCAGGACGACCGCCGCGTCATTGCCATCGCAGACGACCGCGAAGCCATTGGCCGGCGCATCCTGGCCGACCTGCCGGATTGGTTCGGCATTCCCGAGGCGACCGAGAACTACATCAAGGCCGCTGGGCGATTGCCGATGCTGGGTTGGCGCGACGGCAACGGCGACGTCGCCGGGTTTGTCTCGCTCGACCGGACCAGCGAAGCGACGGTGGACATGCATGTGATCGGTGTCCTGGCGAGCCATCACCGGCAGGGCGTGGGCAGCGCCCTGGTCGATGCCGCCGCCGACTGGGCGCGCGGCCAAGGCGCCTCGCTGCTCGCCGTTAAGACGCTGGGCGCCAGCTATGACGACCCGTTCTACGAGCGCACCAGGCTGTTCTATCAAGCCATGGGTTTCCTGCCGGTCGAGGAGTTCAAGACGCTGTGGGGCCCCGATAACCCGTGCCTGCTGATGATCAAGCCGCTCTAACCTTAGGTTCGCGTAATCGAGACACCGCCATCGACCGGGATTGACGCGCCGGTGACAAAGCTCGATGCGTCGGAGGCCAAGTGCAGCACCGTCTGCGCGATCTCCTCGGGTGCTGCCGTGCGTTTGAGCGCGTGCAGGTTCTCCACGAAAGCCCGGACCTCCGGCGTGTTGGCGACCGAGCGGCCCATCGGCGTATCGGTACCGCCGGGCAGGACCGCGTTGACCCGGATCCCCTGGCCGCCGTGTTCGGCTGCCAGCACCTTGGTCAACCCGACAAGCCCCGCCTTGCTGGCCGCGTATGCCGCCATCCCCGGCATGCCGACGGTGTGTCCGACAAAGGTCGAATTGAAGATCAGCGATCCGCTGCCGCGTTCGATCATCGCCGGAATCTGATGCTTGGCGCCCAAAAAGGCGCCGGTCAGATTGGTGTCCAACGTATCGCGCCAGCCGGACAGCGACAGGTCCGCCACATCGCCCATCTCGCCAAGGGTCCCCGCGTTGTTGAAGGCGATATCCAGGCCCCCGAACCGGTCGATCGCCACCGCCACCAAAGCCTTGGCAAGCGCCTCGTCCGTAATGTCGCCGGCGAGCGCCACGGCCTCTCCGCCATCTGCCTCGATCTGCTTGACCAGACTGTCCAGCGCGTCCTGGCGCCGACCGGTCACGACGACCTGCGCGCCCTCGCGGGCAAACAGCCAGGCCGACGCCCAGCCGATGCCAGAACTGGCGCCCGTAACAATCGCCACCTTGCCGTCAAGGACACCCATGCCACCTACCTCCTGATGCTGCTGGAAATGCGAAACTGCGTTGCCGGCAACAGATGAAGAGGCGGCGGAACCATCGCCACCCGGATCTTGCTGAGCGCGAGGTCAATTGGATGAAGATAAGAGACTAAATTAAACTAAAACATTACGTTAGACACATAATCTAATGTTGTTTCTAGGATGCTTTTCGTGTGTCCTGGATGAGTTGATACCGTGGAGCCTAGAGCCATCGCTCCAGAAAACGCCGGACATCGGGCCCCCAGATATGCGGCCCGTTGCGCTCGAAGACATGGCCCTCGTCCTGGGTCAGGCCCCAGGCCGGGAACACCTTCTCTTCGGTTGTGATACCGGCGGCCCGGGCGGCGGCGGCCAGTTCAACCGTGGGGCGCGTCGAATAGTCGGTCGCCGCCTGGATGAAGAAGATCGGACAGGCGACTTTTTCGACCGCCGCCAGCATGGTTTGGCGCAGGCCCGGCGTGTGCTCCCAGTTGATCGCCGCGCCGGCGAACTCGACCGCGCAGCGAAACCGGTTGGTTTTTGCGGCCGCCAACAGCGTCGTCGTGCCGCCGAAGCTGCTCCCCATCACGCCAATATGATCGCTGCGTGTGATGTCGAGGCTGCAGACGTGATCGAGGGCGGCGAGCACGTCGTCGCTTTCACGATCAAGGCGCGGCGCCAGCTGCGCGTCGTATTCGGGGGTTGCGAATTCGGCCGTTACCTCCTCAAGCCACCCCGGACCCGGTGAATTGCCGTAGCCCGCGCGGTGCGGCAGGAAGGAAGCGATCCCCCACTGCATCAAGAGCGCCGCCGTGCCGGGCCGGCAGATATCGTCGGTCCCCTGATGGATCTGGCTGCCGTGGTTGGTGATCACACAGGGGAACGGGCCCGGCCCCGGCGGACGATAGAAATAGCCTTTCAACAGCAGGCCGCGGCTCGAAAAACTGTGTTCTTCCGGGACGATAGGCCAATCACTCAGAGCCGTCGGTTGCATGGCAGACGGCGTCACCGGCTCGTCGTCATCGCGTTCGAACAGCCGTTCGAACCGGTCGACCAGCCCGGCCATTCGTTGACGGACAGCGGCGAACTCGGGACTGGCGTCCCGCCGGTCGAGATCATCCTGGTGTGTCGCCTGGTCGGGAAATGCACACCACCAGGCAACGTCGGGGCCATCGCCACCATCGCGAAGCTGGATCACGCCCGGCGCCAAGCCCATCGCGACGCGCACGCGGCTCGCCTCGCGACGGGTCGCCAAGACCTCACCGACCAAGCCGGATTTTGCGTAGTAGTGTGTTCGCTCAACAATCATAAGGTGAGTCGACCTCTACAGCGTACAGCGTTACGATCCCGCAGGGACTCGGGTTACAACAAACGACCCCCAATCGTCAGCAAAGGAGAGCCATCCTATGGGATACGTCAACGACATGCTCGAAAAGCGCCGCGAGTTTCTCGCGGGCAAAATAGACCGGCGTCAGTTTAACCAAGCCCTGGCCGCCGTTGGTCTGACGACCACGGCCTTCCCCATGCACGCGGCGATGGCGCAAAGCGGCGATCACCCGACGGTCTTCACCTGGTCGGGCTACGAGGAAGAGGCCTTTGTCGCGAGCTATGTCAACCTGCACGGCACGGCACCCGACTTCTCGTTCTTCGCCGACGAAGAAGAGGCTTACGCCAAACTGCGCTCGGGCTTTCCAGCCGATGTGATCATGCCGTGCACCTATAAGGTTCCGCCATGGTACCGGGCCGGCTTGCTCGCGCCGATCGATACGTCAAGGCTGACACACTGGAACGACATTGTGCCGAGCCTGAAGAACATCCCAGGGACCGTGTTCGACGATCAGCACTACTTCGTGCCACAGGACTTCGGTTTCACCGCCATCACGTTCCGTCATGACCTTGCACCGGAGTATCTGGAGCCAGAGAACGCAAGCTGGGGGTTCCTGTGGGACGCCAACTATTCCGGTCGTCTGTCGATGATCGACAGCCTGATTGACGGCGTCGCGGTCGCATCAATCTATGGCGGGTTCAACCCGTTTGACATGAACGAGCTTGAGATTGAAGAGACCAAGAAGCTCCTCCAGGAACAGTTGCCGCTGCTGCGCTACTACGCGGGCGGTATGTCAGATGTTGAGCAGTCCTTGGCGGCGGGCGAGCTGGTTGCGTCGGCAACGTGGAATGGCTCGCGGATCCGCCTGCTCGAGCAAGGCGTACCCGTGACGTTCATGAAGCCTGACCAGCCGGCGCTGAACGGCAACCCACAGGGTCCGATGACCTGGGTCTGTGGCATCTGTCTGTCGGCAACGATGGATCCGTCGCTCGAGCAGCAAGCTTATGACGTCATGGACGCCTACATGTCGCCGGAAGCCGGCTTCTACGAAGTCACCGAGTGGGCCGCCGGCCACGCCAACAACAACGTCTACGAGATGATCGACGAAGAACTGCTGCTTGGTTATGGCCTGGCCAAGAACCCGGATGAGGTGCTGTCGAAGGGCATCTTCCAAGAAGAGATGAAGCAGGAAGCCCGGCTTCAGGAAATGTTCGAAGAGGTCAAGGCCGGCATGTAACCATACGCCGCATTGTCCACACGGGGCGCCGGGGCCTGAGGTCCCGGCGCCTTTCTTTTGCCACCCTCGTGCGTCTTCTTTATGGCTACTTGTTGACCTTGATCTCCCCAGGCGCAATGATCCGGCCTGAGGGGATCGGTTTGCACTAACGAATCCAGCGCGAAACTGCGCTAAAGGGAGACGAATTAATGAAAAATCTTGATGTCAACCGCATCTGTGACGGCATTCGCGAAGGCAAGATGTCGCGTCGCGAAATCCACACAGTGCTTGGTGCCGTTGGCTTCGGCCTGGCTGTTGTGCCGCTCACCAAGGGTGCACAGGCCGAAGAGATTGCCGCCGCAAGTTGTGGTGACGGTCATCCGATGACCTTTACTTGGTCCGGTTACGACGAAGTCCATTTCCACCAACAGTACATCGACAGCCACGGCTGCGCTTCGAATTTCACCTTTTGGGGTGATGAGGAAGAGGCTTTCGCCAAGATGCGCGCGGGCTTCGAGCCTGACGTCATGGCGCCGTGCACCTATGAGCTGAATCGCTGGTTCAATGCCGGCCTCTTGGCACCGATCAACACGGACATGCTGTCGAACTGGGATCAGATCATCCCGGCACTGAAGGAAGTGGATGGTTCGATCCAGGGCGGCAACCGCGTGTTCGTGCCGATGGATTGGGGCCAAACCTCTGTCACGTTCCGCACCGATCTGGCACCGGAGTATGTCGACGTCGAGAACCACACCTGGGGCATCCTGTGGGATCCCAAGTATGCCGGTCGCCTGTCGATGATCGACAGCTTGATCGACGGTGTCGCCGTTGCATCGATCTATGCCGGCCTCGAGGACCCGTACGACCTCTCGGACCCCGCCGACATGGAAACGACGGCCAATCTGTTGCGCGAACAGCTTCCGTTGTTGCGCTACTATTCCAACACCATGTCGGACGTCGAGCAGTCGCTGGCCTCCGGCGAGCTGGTTGCCGCGGCAACGTGGAACAGTTCGATCGTCGCGCTGCGCGGCCAGGGCCTGCCGGTCATGTTCATGCAGCCGAAGGAAGGCGCCATGACGTGGGTCTGCGGTCTGGTCCGCCACCCGTCCAACGACGGCAGAGGCGAGGAGCAGGTCGAGAAGGCACATCAGATTCTCGACTCCTATCTCAGTGCCGATGCCGGTGCGTGGGAGATCATCAACTACGGTTACGGTCACGCCAACCTCGGCGCCTACGACATGGTGAGCGAGGAAGAGCTAGCCGAGCGTGGTCTGTCGAAGAATCCGAGCGACCTCTTGGAAACCGGTATCTTCCAGGTCGAGATGACGCCTCAGCAGGACATCCAAACCATGTTCGAGGAAGTCAAAGCCGGCATGTAAGCCGACTCGGTTTTCTCAATGCTGTTCACGGGCCGGGGTGGCGACACCCCGGCCCTTTTGTTTTGCGCTGGGTGCTGTAAGACACGGGGCTTGAGAACCTTGCTGATTGTCGTCGTGAAAAGGGGGCCGCGGTGGCTGACGCCCAAACATTGCACGTTGACGACTTCGTCGCGCTGACCATCGGTATCATCGTCTACTTCGTCGGCGTGCTGCTGACCCGGCGCATCGCGTTCCTGCGCAGCTTCAACATCCCCGAGCCGGTCACCGGTGGTCTGATTGCCGCCTGCGTGACCTATGCGGTCTTCGCGATCTTCGATCTGTCGATCGAGTTCAGCCTGTCGAACCGTGACGAACTGCTTGTCTACTTCTTCACGGCGATCGGGTTGAACGCGCGGTTCTCCGATCTCCTGCGCGGTGGGCGCGCGCTCGCCATTCTGCTGGTTCTAACGATCGGTTACATCGTCATCCAGAATCTTGTCGGCCTCGCCGGTGTGACGATCTTCAGTTTGCCGGAACCGATCGCGGTGCTCGCCGGATCGGCATCGCTGATCGGCGGTCACGGCACGGCGATCGCCTGGGCACCGGACATTGCCGAGCGCTACGGCATCGACAACGCGATGGAGATTGGCATCGCTTGCGCCACCTTCGGTCTGATCCTGGCGAGCCTGATCGGCGGCCCCCTGGCCAAGATCCTGATCGACCGCAACAACCTGAAGGCCGACCCGGACGCCGCCAACATTGTCGGCATCGCCTATGACACCGATGGCGGACGGACGATCAATCACATCTCCATCATGGCCGCGTTGCTGGCGCTGAACGTCGCCATCATTATCGGTTATCTGATCAACGCCGAGCTGGAAGAGCGCGGCTTCAAGCTGCCGCTCTTCGTGACCTGCCTGCTGGTCGCGATCTTGATGTCCAACACGGTGACCTACCTGCTGCCGAAGATGCCGTGGCCGGCGCGGACACGAGCACTCGCCCTGATCTCCGACTATTCGCTGAACATCTTTCTGGCGATGTCGCTCATGAGCATGCAGCTTTGGACCCTCGCCGGTCTGGCTGGTCCCTTGCTCGGCATCATGGTTCTGCAGGCCGTGGTGGTCATGCTGTTCGTGCTGTTTGTCTTGTTCCGCTGCATGGGCAGCAACTATGAAGCCGCTGTGCTGGGTGCGGGCTTCGGCGGCTTTGCCCTGGGCGCGACGCCGACAGCGGTGGCCAACATGACGGCGGTGACGAAGGAAAACGGCCCCGCGCCCAACGCCTTCATTATCCTGCCCTTGGTCGCCGCCTTCTTTGTCGACTTGGCGAATGCCGTCATCATTCGCAGTTTCTTGAGCTAGAGCGGATTCACCCGTCCCGTCGGAATCGCGAAGCGACCCTGTCAAAACAGGATCTGACCTAGGCGGCCTCGCTCACCTGGTAAGCCGCCCTATCGAGCCAGTCGGGACTGATCGTGACACCCCAGCCAGGGCCGTCCGGGATTTGCACCTTGCCGTCCTCGGCGACAAGCGCCGGGCGAAAGAGATCAGTTTGCCAGGGGTAGTATTCCTCGTCCGGCTCGATCGAAAACTCGACGTAAGGGCCGGCGTTGGCGATGGCACCCATCATGTGCAGCGAGAATACCGTGACCATAGAGAGATTGGCCGAGTGCGGCGTGCACGGCAGACCGGCCGCCTCTGCCATGCGTGCGACCTCTAGGGTCCGGGTCAAGCCGCCGATGTAGCAGACATCCGGCTGCACCACGTCGACGACACCGCTGTCAATCATGTAGCGCCATACCGGCAGGTAGTTGTCCTGCTCGCCGCCGGTGACGTCCAGATCAAGCGTCTCCTTCACCTCGCGCGTCCAGTCGATCTCCCAGTACGGACACGGCTCCTCAAAGTGAACCACACCGTTGTCCTGCAACATGTGACCGACCTCGATCGCCTTGTTGGGCGAGTAACAGCTGTTGCCGTCGACCAGCAGGCGCATGTCGTCGCCCAACGCCTCGCGCACGGCCGGCACGACCGCCTCGGTCCGACCCGGCCACTCATCGTGATCACGACCGCATTCGCGCCCGACCCGGAACTTTACGGCCGTGTAGCCGTGGGTATCACATAGGCGCTTGAGCCGGTCTGCCTCGTCCTCAGGCGTAATGTCGCGTCGCATGCTGGAGCCGTAGACGGGAAACGGCCTGGGCGTGCCGCCCAACAGTTCGCACACGCTCTTGCCCTGACGTTTGCCGCGTAGATCCCATAAGGCCGTATCCAGCCCGCCCAATGCACGGCAGATGTAGGAGCCCGGATACTTGTGCTCGCGCTCTGGGATCAGCTGGCTCAGGCCCTCGATGTCTTCGGCATCATGACCCAGTGCATGGGGCGCCACCTGGCGGTGCATCACCAGCGCGGCGATATCCGAATGGTAGGTTGAGATCTGGCCCCAGCCCTCGGCGCCATCATCGGCAGTGACGCGGACAAAGCTGACGAACTCGGTCGAGAATGTCTCGACCTTGGCGATGGCCGGCGCGTCAGAAGATGATGACATTGCGCAGCGCCTCGCCACGTCTGACCGAGGCGACCGCCTCATTGATCTGATCGAGGGGATAGCGTCCCGAAATCAGCTCATCGAGCTTGAGCTGGCCTTTCCGGTAAAGCGCGACCAGCTTGGGAATATCCACGGCCAGGCGGGTCGAGCCCATCTTGCTGCCCAGGATCGTTTGGGAATTGTTGGCGATATCGCCGACTTCGATTTCCGCCATCTCGCCGTTGGCAGGCATGCCGACGATGACCAGCGTGCCGCCCTTGCGCATCAGGCCGACGGCCTGCTCCGCTGCCTTCGTCGACCCGACGGTGACGAAGACATAGTCGGCACCGCGGCCTTCCGTCAGTTGTTTGACGGCGCCGACGACATCGTTGCTCTTGGCGTTGATGCCGTGGGTCGCGCCGAACGTCTTCGCAGCGTCGATCTTCGCATCGTCGAGGTCCATGGCGATAACCGGATAGGCGCCTGAGATGGCCGCCCCCTGTACGCTGTTCAGACCGACGCCGCCGGTACCAATCACGACAACGCTGGCGCCCTGCGGCACATTCGCCGTGTTGACGACCGCGCCAAGCCCGGTGATGACACCGCACGACAGCAACGACGCGCTATCAAGCGGTACGTCGTCGGGGATTGACGCGACCTGCGAGCGATCGACAACGACCTCCTCGGCGAATGCGCCGGTGCGCAGGCCCTGCGCCAGCGGCTGGTTGTCGCCATCGGTCAGGGGGCCGTGTCGGTCCAACGGGAACTCGGTGTCGCAGATATGCCGGTCGCCCTGGGCGCAGTGATAGCAATGGCCGCAAGAGCGGATCAGTGTCACCAGCACACGGTCGCCCGGCTTCAGGTCATCGACGCCCGTCCCGATGGTCTCGACAATGCCGGACGCCTCATGGCCATAGACCGCGGGCAGCGCCCCGCCCCAACCGCCATCCATGAAAATGATGTCGCTGTGGCAGATCGCGCAAGCGGCAAGCTTGACGTGGACCTCACCCGGCCCCGGCGGTTCAAGCGTGACCTCTTCAATGACAAGGGGCGCACCAAACTCACGACAGACTGCGGCCTTCATGGCGACTCTCCGGGCAGAAAACGGCGGCACAATCTAGCGGTTTCGTCGCCTGACGCATCACCAAACTGCATGCCCGGCCGCATAAAATCAGGTGTCCAACCGGTAGACCTCGATACTGGCCGTACGGCCCTTCACTTCGTGGTGGCCAATGGGATGAGCGGCGGCCGAACCGTCCAGAGCGCGCCAGGTTGCATCGCTGATCAAAACGACGGTATCGCTGTCACGTTCGCCATCGAAGAGCTTGCCCAGTTGCTCCAGCCGATGGCAGGTGTTCACGGTGTCGCCGACGATAGTGTAGTTGACCCGGTCGGGTGCACCGATATTGCCGACAACAACCGAGCCGGTGTGCAGGCCGATGCGCAGGTGAACGGCCTGCTCGCCCCGGGCCTCGCGATCGATGTTCAAACGGCCGATCGCCTCGGCGATGGCCGTGGCCGCACGGCAAGCCCGCATGGCGTGGTCGGGCTGGTGCTCGGGCGCACCCCAAAAGGCCATGACGGCATCGCCGATGTACTTGTCGACCGTGCCGCCTTCAGCCTCGACGCAAGTCGTGATGAGGGCGAAGTGTTCGTTCAAGAATGTTGCAGTTTCGGCCGCCGGCAGGCTCTCGGCGAAGGGCGTGAACCCGACAATGTCCGTGAACATCACGGTGACGTCGCGCTCTTCGGATACGAAGTCGCGGTCCTCAATCATCAGGCGGTGCACCAGTTTGCGCGGCACATAGTTCTCAAACCAACGCAAGCCGGTCAGCATCAAGTTGAACGCGCCGTTGGCTTCATCCAACTCGCGCATACGGCTTCGCGCGAGCGGGTCCACCTTGTCGAACTCAAGCGCGCCGATGTGCTGCGCCGAGATAGCGAGGCGATGGACGGGGTCGGCAATGCGATGTCCAATGTAGAATGCGGCCGCCACGCCCAGGGCCAAAACAAGCAGGCCCGCGATGATAGCCATGTTCAATCGCTCGAACTCGTCCTCGAAATCACTGCCGCGGTAGTAGCTGCCCAAAAGCCACGAAATCGACCCAAACGTATCGATGCGGTGATAGACGTAGAACCACTCCTCGCCGTCAATCTCAATCATGTGCGACAGGACGCCCGTACCCGAAATGTCCTCGGCCGGAAGGGTCGGCTCGCCCCAGATAACGGCAAGTATGGGATCATCGACCTCATCGATCAGGGGCACCGGCTTATCCGGCGACAGGCCTCGCTCGATCGCGGCGACATCATCGGCTAGCGACGGGTGCGCCACGACCATGTTGTCGCCCTGGAGAATGAAAACGCGGTGCCCGAAGTCGTCTTCCAGTTCCGCGGACAGACGGGAGAGTTTCTGAATCGAGACGCCAACACCCAGTACGCCGATGACCTCACCATTGACGATGACGGGCCGGCGGATGGTTTGAACCGCGATCTCCAAGCCCGGCGACCAGACGACATTGCCCCAGCCGCCACCTTGCATGCTGTCGATGTCGTCGGTCAGCGCGTCGATATCCGGCCCGCCGACATACTCATCACTGATCCAGTAGGCGCCCCCGCCGACACGTCCGACACCCCGAAGCCTGCCGCCGGTATCGACAAAGATGATGCCGTCGACCTGGGGTGTCGCGGCCAGCGCACCGGTCAGAACGTTTTCCATCTGCTGATCGTCATTGGGGTCAAGGCGCCCCGCCACAATCAGATCGTTGATAAAGTCGAGCTGATCTTCGGCCGGGATCAGATGCTCTTCAAGCCGCGCCTCGACCGTGTCGATTGCGAAGACGGCCTGGTCCTGGAGTAGATCAATGGTCGACTGGATCCCGCTCCAAATACTGATCACCAGAACGCTGGCGGCCGCCAGCAGCACAAGCGTGCCCAGGCAGAGCCCCAGCAGCATCGCAATGGGAATGCGCCAAGGCTTGCGCCTGTGCCCGGGCGCCGACCCAGCGTCAATCCGATCTGAAGATGTGCTTGCCGCCATAGACCCTTCGTTTGCGCCGCCCCGGCGCAAACGTCAAGTCCGGCGCGGGACCCCGGCGCGCCACGTGCACGGAACCGACCATCCGGTCAACGCATTTCGATGCCCTTGATCGCGATATCAATCAGCTCAAGCCGCCGTCCAGGTGGGAATCGTCGCGGCCGTGCGATGACGCACGAGTAGATGCCATCAGCGGCCGCGACAAGGCTGTCTGTGGCATCACGCAAGCTCAGGCCCAGTACCAGTGAACCGTCTGCAGCCGCGCTTTCAATCCGGGCTTGCACGATCCTCTCAAAGCGCCGGTACATCCGCCGCGACCGCTCACCCATGGCGCCGCTCTTCGGCGCCGCGGCCAACCGCAGGAAAAACACGCTGCCCGACACCGCATCGGCGAAAAGACACAAGCGCTGAAGTGTGCGGCGCAAGGCATCACGCCCGTCAACGGCATCCACGGCAACCGCCGACAGATCGTCGAACAGCCGGCAGTCCTGGAGGTCCAGCGCATGGGCGATAAGCGCCTCACGGTCGCCGAAGTAGTGGGTCAGAAGTCCGGTCGTCGAACCCAGCTCGGCGGCGATCTTGCGCATCGTCACCTGCTCCAGCCCATCACGCGCCATGACCGTGAGCACAGCCTCGGCAATCTGCGCTTTTTGCGCTTCATGATCGACATACCTGGGCATGGCACTTCGTAACAAAACAGTTGTTGCGTAACAAGCGTTTTGTTACGAATCAGCGTCACCCTAGCCAGTGGCTGAGCGGCGTGTCGTACGACGTCGCGCGTCATCGAAGAGGAACCGAAGCATGACCGACTTTGATATTGCGAAGGCAAAAAAGGAGATGGAGGCCTGGTACTGGTGGGGCATCCAGACATTCTTCAAATGCCCGTGGAACGAAGACCCCAATGACTGCGACATCGCTTTGATCGGCGTCCCGCACAGTTCCGGCAATGGCTCGACCGAGCGCGACCAGCACCTGGGCCCGCGCGCCGTGCGCAACGTCTCTGGTTGGCACCGGCGTGGCCATCAGGCCTTCGGCATGGTGCCGTGGGAGGTCTGCCGCGTCCACGATCTGGGCGACGTGCCGCTGCCCCAGGCCATGGTCAACGACATCAGCGTCGAACACATCGAGGCCTATTACAAGACCGTCGACGAAGCGGGCGCCCGCCCCGTCTCGATCGGCGGCGACCACGCGATCACCGGACCGATCCTGAAGGCCCTTGCCGGCGCCAACGCCAAGACGACCGGTGGCCAAAAAGCCGCTCTGCTACACTTTGACGCCCACCGCGACGACTACATGCATATCCCGCACTGGCTCGGCAACATCCGCTCGGCGGCCCACTGGGCGGCCTACACGGTTGTCGAGGAGCATGTCGATCCGTCGAAGAGCATTCAGGTCGGCATGCGCGGCAACCCGATCAAACCGCGTCCGGACATCTATGAGAGCAAACTCGGCTATCAGCTGTTACCGGCCGAGGACTTTCATAAGATCGGTGTTGAGGAGACGATCAAGATCATTCGCGAGCGGGTCGGGGACGCGCCGCTCTACATCACCTTCGACCTGGACGTGCTGGACGCCACGGAAGCACCGGGCGTCGCCAACCTGGAGCCGGTCCATCGCGGCATGCGCGGCTGGCAGATCGTCGAGATATTCCATGGGCTGCGCGGCATGAACATCATCGGCGCCGACATTGTCTGCCTGATCCCGTCGAAGGACACCGCGGCCAAGATCACGTCGATGACGGCGATGGTCCTGATGTTCGAGATGATCGCGCTGATCGCCGACCGCATCCAGACGACGCGGTAGGCGATTCAGCAAAAGGGGTCTGGTTACGCCGCTTTCTCGGCCAACACCTTGGCAACGGTCGAGCCGAGCTCGGCCGGGCTTGGCGCAACGGCGATACCGGCCTCCTTCAGGATCTCAACCTTTTCGGCAGCACTTTCGCCAAACGCCGAGATGATCGCGCCGGCATGGCCCATCTTGCGGCCCTTGGGCGCGGTCAGGCCGGCGACATAGGCGACCACCGGCTTCGACATGTTCTCCTTGGCGAACTGGGCGGCCTCGGCTTCCTGGGGACCGCCGATCTCGCCGATCATCATGACCGCCGTCGTCTCCGGGTCCTGCTCGAACAGCTCCAGGATGTCGCGGAACGAGCTGCCGTTGATCGGATCGCCGCCGATGCCGACGCTGGTCGTGATGCCGATACCGAGCTCCTGCATCTGGGACGCCGCTTCATAGCCCAGCGTGCCCGACCGGCCGACGATGCCGATATTGCCCTGGGCATAGATGTGGCCGGGCATGATGCCCATCATCGCCTTGCCGGGACTGATGACACCCGCACAGTTGGGTCCGATCAGGCGCATGCGCTTTTCGTAGCGGTAGCGGCGCATGTAGCGCTTCACATGCATCATGTCCTGGGCCGGGATGCCGTCGGTGATCGAGACGCAGAAGCTGATCCCGGCGTCGGCGGCCTCCATGATCGAATCGGCGGCAAACGGCGGCGGCACCAGAACCAGGCTCGCCTGGGCGCCGGTCTCGCGCACCGCGTCCTTGACCGTGTTGAAGACCGGCTTGCCCAGATGGGTCGTGCCGCCCTTGCCCGGGGTCACGCCACCGACCACGTTGGTGCCGTAGTCGATGGCTTCCTGGGCGTGGAAGGTACCGGTCTTGCCGGTGAAACCCTGGACGATAACCGGTGTTGTTTCGTCGAGAAGAATGCTCATCTGATCACCCCTTCCCTGTCGCTTGCCGCCACGCGGCGACCGCCTTATCGGCGGCATCGGCCAGCGTATCGGCGGTGATGATGTCCAGACCGCTGTCATCCAGGATCTTGCGGCCCTGCTCCACGTTCGTGCCCGCCAGGCGCACAACCAGCGGCACGTCGATCTTGGTCGTCGTCACCGCCTGCACGACGCCTTCGGCGACCCAGTCGCACCGGTTGATGCCGGCGAAGATGTTGACCAGGATCGCCTCGACCCCATCGTCGGAGAGCACCAGATTGAACGCCTTGGTGACCCGCTCCGGCGACGCACCGCCGCCGATATCCAGGAAGTTCGCGGGCTCGCCGCCGGCATGCTTGATCATGTCCATGGTCGCCATGGCAAGACCGGCACCGTTGATGATGCAGCCGATATTGCCATCCAGGCCGACATAGCTGAGACCGCGGTCGGCGGCATCGCGCTCGCGAATGTCCTCCTGCGACTTGTCACGCAGTTCCGACACGTTGGGACGGCGGAACAGCGCGTTGTCGTCGAACGTCATCTTGGCGTCGAGTGCCAGCAGATGGCCGTCGACAGTGACGACCAGCGGGTTGATCTCCACCATGGTCGCGTCGAGGTCGGTGAAGGCGCGGTAGCAGCCCTGCAGGATCTGTGTCATCTGCGCGACCTGTGCTGTGTCAAGGCCCAGACCGAACGCCATTTCGCGCGCCTGGAAGGCTTCCATGCCGATCGCCGGATCGACGCTTGCGCGGATGATCGACTCTGGCTTTTCCTCGGCGATCTCCTCGATCTCCATGCCACCGGCGGCCGAGGCCACGACCATGATGCGCTCGGACTTGCGGTCGAGCACGAGACCCAAATAGATCTCGCGGTCGAACGGCGTCGCCTCCTCGACATAAAGCCGGTGGATCAGCTTGCCGCGCGGACCGGTCTGGATCGTCTCCAGCCGCTTGCCGAGCAGCGCGTCGGCGGCGTCCCACACCTCGTGCTGGTCGCCGCACATCAGAACGCCGCCGGCCTTGCCGCGCGCGCCACTGTGGATCTGGGCCTTGACGACCCAGCGCTCGCCGCCAAGTTCCTGCGAACGATAGGCTGCCTGTTCAGGGCTATAGGCGAGCCCGCCTCGCGGCACGGGCACACCGAAGTCGGCCAAGAGTTCCTTGGCCTGGTACTCGTGAATGTCCATCTGTCCCCTCCCCGGACCCGCCTCATGGGCGGGCGATGTTTAACCGGGCTTTCTACTCGGCAGCCTGCGCAAGCGCCTCGCTACCTTCCCGGTACCACGATTGGGCGGCGGCGACACCCGATCCCAATTCTACGGCGATACCCGCATCGCGCATCGCCATTTCAGCACCGGCAAGCGCACTGATCAGCATCAGTTCGGTGACGCTGCCCAGGTGGCCGATGCGAAACACCTTGCCCGAAAGCTGCGCCAGGCCAGTGCCCAACGACAGACCGTAACGGTGGTAGGCGCCTGAGATGACCGCCGTCGCATCCGCGCCATCGGGCACGCGGATGGCGCTGACCGTGTCGGAGCGCCACTGCGGTCCGGCCGAAACCAGTTCCATATCCCACGCGGCAACCGCGCGGCGCACACCTTCGGCCATGCGATAGTGGCGGGCAAAGACGTTGTCGAGCCCTTCCTCCAGCAGCAGGTCAAGCGAGGCGCGCAGACCGCGCATCAAGCCGACGGCCGGCGTATAGGGGAAGAAGCCGCTGCGGTTGAGCTTCAGCATGTCTTGGAAATCGAAATAGCAACGCGGAAGCTTCGCCGACTTGGTGGCTTCCAGACCGCGCTGGCTGACGGCGATCAGCGCCAGACCGGGCGGCAGCATGAAGCCCTTCTGCGAACCGCTGACCGCGCAGTCGACGCCCCATTCGTCCATGCGGAAATCGATGCTGGCGATCGAGCTGACGCCGTCGACGAACAGCAGGGCCGGATGGCCGGTGTCGTCCAGCACGCGGCGCACGCCGGCAATATCGCTGGTGACACCGGTCGCCGTCTCGTTGTGGCAGGCGAGCACCGCTTTGATCTCGTGCCCCTTGTCGGCGGCCAGGATCTCCGCGAACTGATCAAGCGGCACGCCTTCGCCCCACGGCACGTCGGCAAGGACGACCTCGAGCCCCAGACGCTCGCACATCTCCGCCCACAGCATCGAGAACTGACCGAAGCGGCTGGTCAGCACCTTGTCGCCGGGCGACAGCATGTTGGTCAGAGCGGCTTCCCAGCCGCCGGTGCCGGATGCCGGAAAGATCAACGCTTCGCCGGTCTCTGTCTTGAAGACCCGCTTCAGGTCGGCGAACAGCGGCAGCGTGAAGTCGGGGAAGTCGGGCGCCCGCTGGTCCTCCATCGGGACATCCAGCGCGCGGCGCACGGCTTCGGGAAGATTGGTCGGGCCCGGAATGAAAATCGGGTTCTGGGTCGGCATGGCCAGCACTCCCATTGCGAGTCGTCAAGAGAATCGCCCTATAACGACGCGCGAGCCTTCCTACTAGGCAAACCAATTTACAAGTAGGAAACAGTCAAGAACGGGCGTCTTTTCGTACAAAACAGGCCAGTTTCATGACGATCTGGGCCGAAAACCGCACTTCCTGGATGACGAGATCAATCGCCTAGACCAAAAAAACGAATCGGATTCGTTTTGGAACCAATTTAGACCGAACGTTAGGACGGTCATTGGCGTCACGGTCGTTTTGCCTTGTTCCGGAAGCTGGACGAACGATCGGGATGATCGCAGATGGTCGACGTCAGAGCCCGTAGCGGTTCCACGCCAGACGCTGTTCGGTCTCGTCGGCAAGCGCCTCGGCGAAGCCCTCGCCGACCTTGCCCGCGCCAAGCCCCAGCCGGGAAAGCAGCGGTCGGGAGACGTGCACAGCCTTGAACTTCACCTTGTCGCCGAATTTCTCGCGCATGACGGTGCGCACGTCACCGATGCCGTCGACCAGGCCGAGGTCGAGGCTTCGTTGGCCGGACCAAAACGCGCCGCTGAAGAGTTCGTCGTCGTCACCCTTCAGGCGGCCGCCGCGACGGTTGCGTACGTGTTGTTTGAAGATCTCGTGCAGTTCGTCCTGCAGATCGCGCAACCGCGTCACGTCGTCCGGGTCTTCGGGACGAAACGGATCAAGCATGCTCTTGCGCGTGCCGGCCGTGTGCAGCCGGCGCTCGACGCCGAGCTTGGCTATGGCATCGACAAATCCGAAACCGGAATAGATGACACCGATCGAACCGACAATGGAACTTGGCTGGGCATAGATCTCATCGCCCGCGCAGGCGAGCCAGTAGCCGCCCGATGCCGCAACGTCCTCGCAAAAGGCGTAGACCGGCAGTTTCTTTTCGTCCGCCAGCGCGCGGATGCGGTCATGCACCAGGGCCGATTGCGTCGGCGAGCCGCCCGGCGAGTTGATGACGAGGGCGACCGCCTTGGCGCGCGCTACGCCGAACGCCTGCTCGATTGCGCTCGCATGGCTTTCAATGGAGATTCCCTTGCCCCTGCGCCCGCGCGGCGCGATGACGCCGTCCAACCGCAGCACGGCGATCTGCGGGCGCCGGCGCAGAAACTTGGGGAGCGGGATAAGCGAAAACAGCTTCTTCATACCAAAACCGGCCTCTCAGTTTCGATCCTAAGAGATGGGATCGCGCCCCGGCGACTCAAGGCCCGGCGACTCAACGCCATGCGACACCAGTCGATGCGAATCAGGGCCAGGCAAGCGCCTTGCCATCACGCAGGACGGTTTCCGCGACTTTGGAGAAGCCACCGCCGCGATCATGCATGACGAGCCCCGGCAGCAGACGAAGCGGTGCGTTGACGCCCTTGCGCGCGCGCACCAGAACCCGGCGCGCCGGCTTGTCGTCTTCAGCGTTTGACCAAAGCGGAAAGATCGCGATGTCACCGGCCGGCCCCGACAACACGTCAAGCAGGTCGTCCAGGCGGTCGGCGCGATGCACGACGGTCAGCGTCCCACGCGGTCGCAGCCGGTCGAGCGCGAAACCCAGCCAGGTCGCCAGGTCAACGCTTTCGACGGTCGCCCGGTCACGCGCCGTATCGTCCTTGCGACGGGCCCGCCCGATTGGCAGATAGGGCGGGTTCGTCATGACGTGATCGAACGGCCCGTCGAGCGCCGGCGATGTCGTGAAGGGCAACGTGTCGGCCACGATATCGACGCGCACTTCGACCTCGTTCAACGCGGCGTTGGTGGCGGCGAGCGCCGCCAGCGCCTTGTCGGCTTCCAGGCCCGTCACGCGGCAGCCTTCGACCCGCGCGGTCAGACAGAACGTCGCCGCGCCGGTACCGCAGCCCATGTCCAGAATATGATCGACCGGCCCGGCGCGCACGGCCGCGGCCAACAAGACCGCATCGGACGTCGCGCGCAGGCCGCCAGCGGGTTGGCGCAAGACAACCCGGCCATCCAGCAGCGTATCGCGCGTCGCCTCGGTCACCGCTTCAGCCACCCGGTCTATCGGGCACGTCCAGGCCCGCGTCGCGCAGGATCGCGCGGGCCTCGTCAAGATCCTCGTCAAGCACGACCAAACGCCGCTGAATGGCCAGAACACTGCCCTCCAGGCTGCTTGTATGGGCATCGAACACGTCAAACGCGATCTCCGCCTCCTTCAAAAGCGCGCTGGCGAAGGAGATCTGGACGGGGTCGTTGGTGCGTAACAGTTCTTTCAAGGGTGTCGGTCTCTCAAACCAGTGAAACGGTTCTGCTTGGGCCGCGCTTGAAGGGAGTGCTAAAGTGGTAGATGAGGCAGCCGCTTTTGGATGCTGTCGATTGGGGGCCGCCGGGTCAAGCCGGCGGTCTTATGCGTGATTCAACGGGAGACCACGGTTTGAGCCTTGCCGTCAACGTCGCCGGGCAGAACGCCAGCGCCGCTCGACAGTCCTATGAACTGTTGCGCGAGCTGGTCGCCGACGACTTGAACCTGGTCAATCAGGTGATCGTCGAGCACATGCAAAGCCCGGTCACCTTGATCCCGCAATTGGCCGGCCACCTGGTCGCGTCGGGCGGCAAACGCCTGCGTCCGATCCTGACGCTGACCACGGCGCGCATGTGTGGTTATGGCGGACGCCGCCATATCGACCTCGCGGCTTGTGTCGAGTTCATCCATACCGCGACCTTGTTGCATGACGATGTTGTCGACGACAGCGCGCTTCGCCGCGGCAGCGCGACGGCGAATGCGGTGTGGGGCAACAAGCCGAGCGTGCTTGTCGGCGACTTCCTGTTCTCCCGCGCCTTCCAGTTGATGGTCGCCGACGGGTCACTGGAGGTCTTGAAGATCCTCTCCGATGCGTCGGCCGTGATCGCCGAGGGCGAGGTCAACCAGCTGATGACCGCCAACAACATCGCGACCGACGAGGCCGCTTACATGGACGTCATCGGCGCGAAGACCGCCGCGCTGTTCGCCGCGGCCAGCGAGATCGGCGCCGTGGTCGCCGACGAACCGGACGCCAACCAGGCTGCACTCAGAACCTACGGCATGTCGCTCGGCATCGCCTTCCAGCTTGTCGACGACGTGCTCGACTATTCCGCACGCGAGGCGGATCTGGGCAAGACGGTGGGCGACGACTTCCGCGACGGCAAGATCACGCTCCCCGTCGTCTACGCCATCGCCCGCGGTAACGAAGCCGAACGCGCGTTCTGGAAACGCACCCTGGAAGACGAAGAACAGCAGGACGGCGACCTCGACCAGGCGATGATGCTGATGCAACGCCACAACGCCTTAGCCGACGCCATGGCGCGCGCCAGGGAACACGGCGCCCGCGCCACCGAAGCCCTCGCCGGCTTCCCCCAGAACCCCTACCGCGACGCGCTTCTCGAACTCGTCGCGTTCTGCGTCGACCGCGAGTTCTAGGCCCTCCGGCATTCGCCGGAGCCACCCTTTTCACACCTGTTGCGGGCCAAAGGCCTTGGCGCTATAAGCCCGGCTCTGGTTCGGAGTGTAGCTCAGCCTGGTAGAGCACCGTCTTCGGGAGGCGGGGGCCGGAGGTTCGAATCCTCCCACTCCGACCACTATCGTTCCCCGCCCCTCATCATCGCCGATTGACCACCCTCATTCGATCAGGGGGACAAGGCCCTCGACCATCTTTTCGCGGAAGTTGGGGTAGAAGACGCCACGGCGCGCATCGAACGGGTCATCGGTGCAGTCGACGCCCCAGCGGCCTTCGAAGCCGTTGGTCAAAGGATCAAGAGCGTAAGGCCACCAGGCTTGGTCGGCTTGCAGTATGTCGGCCAACTCGGCGGCATCACGGTCCGCGTCGGGGACGTCCTGCCGCCAGAACCGCACATTGTCGCTCGCGGGCATCACCCCGTCCGGCGCGATCACGACCGTACCCTCATCGTCGGGGCCGAGCGGCACGCTGTCGCTCGCATCGTGCCCGGGTAGGTCCGTCGATGCGCCGGACCCGGGAATGACCTCGGATTCGTCGCTGCCGGCTTCCAAGGCTGTACTCAAGGCAGCAGCCAGAGGGCCTAAAGTGAGCCATTTCATGATCGACGTTAGCGACGCCCATTTCCGTAGGTCGCCGTCATCTTGCGGCGGCGCGTCGTCGGGTGACACCGTCGGCAGCGGAAAGCCGGCGGCGCCGACATTGAGTGGCCAGACACCGTCGTCCCCCGCTGAGTCATAAAAGTTGTGGGTGCCGCCGGCGACATAGACCACGGGGTGCTTGCCGATCGCTTCAAAGCTCATGCTCGAACGCATGAACTGGCGCGTGCGCGTGGTCTGGCCGTTGCCCAGTTCGACTTCAAATCGCAGGCTGCGCAGCCGGCGGCCAAAACCGACGACAAAAGGTTCCGGCAAGGCGGCATCGTCCCCGGGCAAGATCACTTGGCCCACGGCGTCCGAACCTTGGGTTGGAATCACCACGCAGACGCACTGCATATCGCCGGCATAAGATTTCGTGTCCAAACCAAATCGCGCACGCTCAGTTCCCGGGGGCACTTCATCTGTACCCTCGGTGTCGAAGATTTGGTGGTCAAACGTGAAAAACTCCTCAAGGATTTCCCTGACCGAGGCTTCCGGCTTCTCGCGCGCCAATGCCAGCGCCAAAGCGGCCAACTCGGCAGTGCTGAGTCTCTCCTCGTGTGTCGGAAAGAGATAGTGATAGAAGAGAAAGATGGGATTTTCGCCGAGCTCTTCGAGATTGCCGGCAAACAACCGGTCCGGCTGCAATCGAGGCGCACTATGCAGCTCAGCGTACTCAACGACGTCGACCGAGTAGCGATGCAGTATCGGGCGCTTCTCCGCCGGTGTCGGCACATCGCCATCTGGGCGAAAACCAAAATTGCGCCAAAGTTCAGGCACGTTGGCTGAGACCGTGGGCGTCGCTGCGCTTACGATGCCTGCCTGCAGGTCGGCGCCAGCGAGTTGCGCACCCTCCGGGTCATGCCATGCGCCCGTCGACAAAAAGAAGAACTTGCTTGCAACAGGGAATGTGGCGTCACCGACGGTGATGAGAAAGTTGTCGGCAAAGTCGGGCGGAGTGAGGGCGATATCTCCGGCCTCGCGCTCCGGCGAACGGGGAAAGCCGGCAGTCTTGGAGTTGCCCCAACGAAGCCGGACATCTTCCGCTTCCTCGGCGCTGCCCAGGCCGATGGACGACCATAGGCCCGACTCCTCGAGAAAGCTTTGAAACACGACGGGAACGTTCTCCGCATCCCGGCTATGCAACAGCAGAACCGGCTCATAGGCCAGCATGAGCCGCCTCTTATCTTCAAGCGATATGGTCATACCGGATCAACCCTCTTTTCATCGTACGACGCGCCAACTTCCTTCTGGTCGCCGCAAAGGAAGCCATCCATCGCGTCGACGTGCGCCTGCGTCGCCATCTTCGAGAACTGCCGGATGATGTCGGATTGCCGAAGTTGGGCGGCATCGTCACACAACCCAATCTCGCGAAGCGGCATTAGACATTTGGCGACCCGGCACTGGTACTCCAGGAACGCATCGCCGAAGTTGCGCATGAGCCATTGGATGAAGTCCTCCATGAAGTCGTCCATCTCAGTCGATCCAGGATCGCCCGCGCACCAGATTTCGGAATAGCGTGCGAACCCCTCTTCGGCGATCCGGTGTTTATCGTCGCCGCTCGTGCGGATCGCCTTCAGAAGACCCTCCTCGGCCGCGTTCAGGCAGGTCAGGACCTCAGTGATGGTGTTGCGCGTTTCCTCGTCGCCAATGGCCTCAATCAGCTTGGCATAGAGCGCAACGGCGTACGCGCGTTCGTCGCCGTCCTTGAAGCCGCATAGGAAGGCGCGGAAACGGAAGCTGTGGTCGTACTTCCATATCTCAATCTTACGGACGCGACCCGCGAGCGTATAGGCGTCAGAGTTGGGCCACGCGCCGATCACAATGGGCGCGCCTTGCACCGAACGCACCAGCGCCTCTTCATCGGTGCGTTCGCCAACCAAGGTTCCGTCGATGTACAGACGAAAACCCTTCGCGTCGCGGATGAAACTAACCGATACCCACTGGCCGACAGGAACAAGCCGGCGCACGCCATCCGGTGCATGACCGGTATCGCTGTTAACGCCAACCCAATCGAGTTTTTTGCCGGCGGGAATGATTGGGCCGTCGCCCGAATCGGGGTCATCGGGATCGACGCCCAGATTGGCAGTCATGCTGTTCGTCCCGGCTATGCCGCCGGCCGGTGGCGATGGATCAGCCGGTTGGGTCCCGAGCGTATCGATAAAACTGTCGTCGTCGGTCAGGCCGTAGATCGTGGCCGACAACACACCGCTTGCGCGGACATAAAGTGAGAACGATAGCAGTCCCTCGACAACGTTGTGGCGCTTACCGTGGGTATCGATCCAAATTTCCGCGTCAATTTGGATGAAAGTGAGGTTCTGCCAGATCGTGGAGAACGGAATCGACACCCGGCTGCTGGAGCCGTTGAACTGATAGTAGCCGCCGGTTGAGGTTGGTCCATCGAGAACATGGACGACGTTCTGGTCGACCGAGTTGGCGTTGTTTTCGGAGAGGTCGCGGAGCGGCAAGAGGCTGCTGAATTCATGCCGCAGAATGAGCTCTAGCATCGGCTTTGTGTCTCGCTCAAGTCGCTATGACGAAGACTTGTCATGGCGCGCAGCGCTCACCGAAATACTCGCACATCACCCCGATACTGTCACTTGAGGCGTGCCGTTTTGCCTGGCCTTGTGCACGTCATTTGCATCGCCAATGACAGAAGGCGACGCATTCGGCACGGGATGAATGTTCGATCTCACTGCACGGCCGTGAAGGCTGCGCGCTTTCCACGAACCGCTATACGGTGCTTATGTCGCCGGCACATCGGGGAAGTTGCCGAATGGTGCACCGGTTCATGCGTCACATTGGATTTCTGATCCTAATCCTGATCATGGGGACGGCCTGGGGCGCCGAGTTCTCGATGCTGAAACGCGCGCTCGGCGGCGGCGTGCTCGTCTCGTTTTGCAGCTTCGTCTCGCTGTTCGCCGAGAACCATGGGGTCATGGTGTGGATCGCCGTTGTGGTCTTGATCCTGGTGCTGGTGGTGGTCGCCACATCACGCGTGGCGATGGACCTGACCTATCGCGCCGATGCCGCCTCTGTCCCTTTCGGCGCGCGGTAGGCAAGCGCCGGCACCAGCCGGCCGAGCCAGCGGAAGATGCCGTGGCGTTCGACCCATTGGGCATAGGCGACGTAGACGGGGTCTTCGGAGAGATGGATCTCCTCGGTGCGCGCGCGCGCGTAGTAGATCGCGTTGACGGCGAGCAGAAGCAGGCAGTTGCGCAGCGCGTCGTCCCAGCTGGTCAGCGAGATGAATGGCACGCTTAGGAGCCACCAGTAGATATTCTTCGCGATATAGGACGGGTGCTTGGTCCAGCGGTAGGGGCCGTTGGTCAGGATGCCGCGGTGGGTCAGGTTCGAAAAGCGCAGGCCGAAAGTCATGTTGGCCCAGACCCACGCGATGTTGGTCAACACCATCAGCACGCTCCACCCGATGACCAGGACGCTGTCGTCCTTCAGCCAGTCCCACCAGCCGAAACCGTCGTTGTAGCTGAGATACTGGTTGGCGATGACCGACCAGAACGGCTGATAGCAGACCAAGGCGACGAGCCAACCGATGACCAGCGGGTTGACCGAGCGGATGTGGTTGTCGAGCAGACGCAGCGTCAGCACATAGCCGATCGCGACGAACGCGAGGTCGGCGAAGAGCGCGACCTTGAAGAACCAGGTGACGGCCCAGAACGCGTTCTCGAACCCGCCGCCGACCGGGTTCGACATGACCCAGGCGATAACGTCATAAAAGGCCGAGACCATCAGCGGCAGGAAGAACGCGCGGATGACCCAGCCGAGCACGAAGGTCTTGAGCGCCTGGCCGTCTCGGCGCCGCCAACGGCCGAGACAGAGCTGACCCCACTGCCAGGCGCCGTCCTCGGGTTCCGTCATGCGCCGGTCAATCCAGATGACATAGGGCACGGTGAGGACAACGACCAGCGGCAGGCTCCAGGTCGCGAGCGTGATGAAGGGCGCGTAGAAGTCGCGGCCATAGATCGGCATCGCCCAATAAAAAACCGCCAAGAGCGCGACCATGACGGCGAGCCCGAGCAGCTTTGTCGCGACGCGGGCGACGTTCGGCGGGCCCGATGGCACATCCGGGCCGTTCAGCCCACTGGTGGGGCGCCGGTGAACCTTGAGGACGAGGAGATCACCGAGCGCCATCGGCAGCGCGACCAGCACCAGCGCGACAGCGGTCGCCCAGATCGTCGCAACCTCCAGCCACGTCATCACCACCAGCCCCGCCGCCACGGCGCCGAGGCCCGCCAGGCAAACCCATCCGTTGGTGACCGAGGCCGGCAGTCCCGCCCTCACTGTGCCGTGCGCGTTTTCCATGGCAAGCGCACTATCGGCAAATGACCTTGGCGTCAAAACGCGACGCGGGCCGTTAACGAAGGCTCGCGCCCCATTCTTAACGGTGCGGGCGCCCGTCCCAGCCAATCGACGACAGCCGCACACAAGATCAGAGAAGTATTCTACCACTTTCGGGGTAGTAAACGCTGTTTACCCTCAATGGTGGTAGGGCTCGTTCACGCGGGCTCTCAACGCAGAATCACCCATGCGAACAGTCAGAACGCTTGGCATCCAGGCTTTTGAAGCGTTGGACCGCCAACCCGTCGATCGCCACCGAAGGTCTGGCAAGCGTGGGCGAATGACGGCGCTCCAAACCTCAGGCCGAAGAATTGACGCGATTTGGTGGCAGCATACGGGCGTGGCGGAGGCAGTTTCGCGCATCGCGACGCGATACGCCCCGGCGATACAATCGTGAACATGGTTCACGATGAAACGTGACGGCAATCACCATCAAAAGTGGTAGTCAATAAGTGGATAATATGTAACTAATTTGTAGGGGAAGTTACCGAAACGTCGAGCGCATGACGGTAGAAGGTAGTACCTCATTCGTGGAAACAAATTGCACAGTTCTTAACGCATCATTCCCTAAACGACTTCCGCTGACTGCCGGGCCCGGGATTTATCGACGGGCAAGCGGAACACACTTGATGGGTTCATCCGCGACGGCGGCCGCCGTTTTGGCCGACAAGGAGGCGTCATGTTGACCGACGACGCCCCGACGCGCCCCCAGATGCGCGCGGCGCTGGACATCACCATCCTGCGCACGCTGGTCATGATCGTCGACAGCGGCGGGTTTACCCGCGCCGCCGAACGCCTGGGCATCACCCAGTCGGCGGTCAGCCTGCAGATCAAGCGGCTTGAGGAAGCCACCGGCCAGAGCATGTTCGTGCGCGAGGGCCGCCAGGTTCACCTGACATCCGACGGCGAGATGCTGCTGGACTACGCGCGCGAGATCGTGCGGCTGGAGGAAGAGGCGCGCCTGCGTCTGGTCGAGCCCGGCGAGCGCCGCAGCGTCAGTCTGTGGGCGACCGAGGACATCGCGACCGCCTATCTGAACAACCTGCAGGCCGCGAGCCAACGGATCGCGCTCAACGTGCGCTCCGACAACCCGGCCAGCGTCGTCAACCAGATGGCGCAAGGCGCATTCGATTTGGCCCTGGTCCGGCGCGAGCCCGGCGCGACGCGCGGCGGCGCCTGGCGCCACGACCTCGCCTGGATCGAGCCGTTGGCCTGGATCGGCCCGGTCGGCACCAAGACCGAGGAGTTTTCCGGCCGCGTGCCGCTGATCCTGCCGTCGCCGCCCAGTATCGCGCGCCAGCGCATGCTGGACCTGGTCGAGCGCGAGCGCCCGGCCTGGCGCATCGTCCTGTCGACCACTAGTCTTTCGATGCGCCTGGAAGCGGTGCGCCGGGGTCTTGGCGTCAGCATCGCGCCGCGCCACACGGTGCCCGCCGACCTGACCGTGCTGGAAGACATGCCGCCGATCACCGTGCCGGCGTTGCTCGCCATGGCGCGCTCGCGCAACTCGATCAGCAGCGAGGCCCGCCGTATCGAGGAAATGATCGTCGCCCTGCTCGACCAGCGCCTGATGCGCGACCGCCGGCTTAAGGAAAGCTAGGAAGTTATCCGCTAGTCACCCATCGGGATGGCAGGCGGCGCGATATCCATCGCGCTGCCGCCGCTCCAATGGCGTTCAGCGATCCCGGCCTCGCTGCGGACTTGCGCGGCTTCGAGACCCGCTAGCGCGGCGTCATAATCCAGTCCCAGCACCCTGCCTTCGTCCACCACCTTCTTGCCGTCGACATAGACCGCCTTGATCGGGCGCTCGAGCCCATGGAACAACAGACAGCGCAAGGGATCGCGCGCCGGCCGCATGGACGGATGAGAAAGATCAACGGTGACAAGGTCGGCGCGGGCCCCCGGTGCCAACCGGCCGATATCGTCGCGGCCAAGCGCGGCAGCACCGCCGACTGTCGCCGCCTCAAACACATCAGCGGTCACCGTGGCGTCCAGGTTGTCGTCGGCGGCCTTGGCCAGCACGCAGGCCCAACGCATCTCGTCCAGCATGTTGTGGGGCGTCGTGTCGGTGCCGATCGCCATGTTGAGACCGGCGCGCCGGTAAGCACCGAAGCTTTCCAGGATCGCGCCATAGCGCGCGAAGGGCGTTGGGCAATGGGCGACACTGACACCGCGTGACGCCATCAAATCCAGGTCGTCACGCGTGTGCCAGCGCACCCAGCTGTGGGTGTCGATATAGATCGCGTGGGCCAGGATGGTGCGCGGCCTCATCAGATCGAGATCGGCCAGGAAGCGCACCGGCGATACACCGTGGCGGCGGCGGATTTCCTGCACCTCTTGCACGCTCTCGGAGACATGCATATGGAAACGCCAGTCGCGCGCCTCGCACAGGTCCATGGTGTCGCGCAGCAATGCGGGCGAACAGGTATCGCTGGTCGCCGGTGACGGCATGCCGCCCAGCCGGCCGCATGGATGCGCCTCGGCCGCTTCGACAACCGCGACGGCCGCGGCCATGTCGGCGGCGCCGTCGTCCGCCTGCCAGTCATAGATGACCTCCCGGCCATTCTCAGAATGCCATCCGGCCGAGCCGAACATGGGCGCGGCATACGCGCGCGCGCCGCTGGCGGCCATCAGTTCGACCCAGCCGTCGAACGGATGGCTCAGATCGACGAAGGTGGTGACGCCCGACAACAGCATCTCGGCATAGGCGACAGCGGCGGAGTGCGGCTCGCCATCCACGTCGGTGGTGAAGACGGCCTTTGCGTCATAGAGCCCGCTCCACCAGAGTTCGGGATTGCCGAGTTCCTCGACGATGCCCTTGTAGAGCGGCTGGGATGTCGGGTGGCTATGGATGTCGACCAGGCCCGGCATCACAAAAAGCCCGCGACCATCGACCTGGTGCGCGGCGTCACCGTCATAGCGCCCGCCGACATGGATTAGTTCACCGTCGCCAAACGCGACGTCGCCGTTGCGCAAGTAGATATGACGCTGCTGTTCGCCGTCCCACGCCGCGATCCAAGCCGCGTTCTTGATGACCGTGACCTCTTTCGTCTCATCCATGACAGCGCCGCCCTCCCGCTTGTGGTCTATCGGAAAAGGCTAGAGCGGATCTGGCTTTGGAAACAGCGTCTAAACCCCGTCCTGGGGAAATGCTTTGGTGCCACGCGCCGGGCGGCATAGGATCGTCCGACCGACGACTGACGACCGACAAGCGACTGGACCGGGTTCACCGACAGGCATGACGACCACGAGGCAGCTCTCCCGCACCATCGACCGCATCGCGGGCGGGAACGCCGTCGGTCGCCGCGACGTCATGCAGGCAATGGCTGTGCTTGGGCTGGGCGTTGCCGCTATGCCGCTGGCACCGCGCACCGCGGGCGCGCAGGATCTGATCGCTTACTTCACCTGGTCCGGTTACGAAGTGCGCGAACTCCACCCCGGCTTCATCGAGACCTATGGCGAAGACACTGTCGCCGCGACGTTCTTCGGCAGCGAGGAGGAAGCGCTCTTGAAGATGCAGCGCGACTACCGTGCCGATGTCGCCCATCCGTGCAGCTATTCCCTGCCGCATTGGATCGACGCCGGCGTCGCCGGTCCGATCGATGTCACCCGGCTGAGCAACTGGCCGGACCTGTTTCCCCAGCTTCGCGAATTGCCGGACACCATACGCGACGGCGAGCATTATCTCGTTCCGTTCGACTGGGGCACATCGTCGGTGCTCTACCGGTCCGACCTGGTCGACCCCAAGTACATCGACGATCCCAGCTGGGGCATTCTGTTTGACGAGGCCTATGCCGGGCGCCTGGCGATGTACGACACGGCGGTCATGGTCGATATCGCGATGCTGGTGAACGGCCACGACGATCTCTCGGCCTTCACCGACGCGCAGTTGGACGAGGTCCGTCCATTGCTTGAGAAAGGCAACAGCCTTTTCCGCTTCTATTGGACCGATCCGACAGAGGTCACACGCGACCTTGCCACCGGTGATCTGGTCGCGGCCTATGCCTGGAACGGCATGACCAAGCCGCTCGTCGAACAGGGCGTGCCCGTCACCTACATGAACCCAAAGGAAGGCCAGTTTGCCTGGGTCTGCGGCCTGACCATCGATCCGCGCAGCCAGGCCGATCCGGCCATGGTCTATGACTTCATCGACGCCATGATCTCACCGGAAGCCGGCGTCTACGAGATCGAGGTCTACGATTACGGCCACGCCAACATGAAAGCGTTCGAGTTGGCGTCGACCGAGGCCCTGACGCGCCTTGGCATCACCGATCCCGGCGCGGTCTTCGAGCGTGGACACGTCATCCCGGCCCTGCCCGCGGATCTCGAAGCCAAGATCAACGCGCTCGCCGACGAGGTCAAAGGCGGGCTCTGACTCTCTGAGAGGGCACACGATGCTGAAGGGAACGTGCCTTTGCGGTGCGGTAAGGCTTGAGGTGGCGGGCGAGCTGGAACACCCGGCCGAGGCCTGCCATTGCTCGCAGTGCCGCAAGCAATCAGGCCACTTTCTCGCGGCCGTCAACGTCCGGCGCACGGCGCTGACAGTTCATGGCGAAGACAAGGTCACCTGGTATCAGTCGTCAGATCAGGTGAAACGAGGGTTCTGCTCCGTCTGTGGCTCGTCCTTGTTTTGGTATCCCCTGATGGAGGACTACGCCTTCACATCTGTCGCAATGGGTTTGTTCGACTCATCAACCGGTGGCCGTCTCGCCAAACACACGTTTGTCGACGACAAGGGGGACTATTACGACCTCGATGACGGCGTTCCCCAGAGCAAAAGCTACTGAGCGCGGTTCCCGCGTGCCGCGTCTGCACGGCTAGCGTCCCGCACAGTTTGTCTTTCCGGCGATCATCATTGGACTTTTGCGCTGGCCCAGCTATCCGCTCTACTCACGGAAAGTGAGCGTATTCACGCGGTCAGGAGGATCCGCTAACAGGCTCCACCTGACCACGATTGGCTCGAACGTCCTCAGAAACCCGATTGGATTTCGTTCGACAACCTGATCAGTTTTTCTTCAAGCTCCGGTTCGCGGGCTGGAATGAAAACACCCTGGTTGAAGACCTCGTCAGGATCCGCCATGCCGATGCGTGCAAGAGTCTCCGGCGAGACCTTGTCGAAGGCCTTTCGGTTCGCATGGCCGTAGTTATAGACCTCCATTTGGAACACGCCGGCTTCCGGCGAGATCATCGCATCGATGAAGTCATAGACCAGTTGTTCATCGGCTTCGCCGCGCGGATCGATCGCAAGACCGCAGACCCATGTGATCTGGCCTTCTTTCGGGTTCATGTATTCGATCGGAACGCCTTGATCGAGCAGTTCGGCTGGCATGCCGTTCCAGGCGTAGGCGGCAACCAACTCACCTGACGCGAGTCCCTGGGACACTTCCGTCGGATCGTCCCAGTAAAAGCGCCACAGGCTGTGGCCCTTTTCCATGAGCGGACGCACTTCGGCAATCTGTTCGTCGGTGTAGCTCATGTAGTTGTCGTAACCGCTCACCATCATGGCGATGTCGACGATGACAGAGCTGTTGTACATGGCCATGCGTCCGGCATAGGCCTCGTCATAGAGAATGCCCCATGTCGGATCGTCGACATATTTGGGGTCGACCAGGTCGGTGCGGTAGAGAACCGAGGCACTGCCCCAATCGAACGGCACCATGTAGACCTCACCGTCACGCACCGCGTCCGGCGTGTTGCTGAGCCCCTCGAACAGGTCGGGCCAGTTCGACAGGCGGCTGACATCGATGGGTGCGACGACGCCGGCTTCCTTCCAGCGCGGAATCGAATAGCTGCAGGGGTGCGAGACGTCCGCCTTGAATCCGGTCCTCAGCTTGCCAAGCGCATCGTCTTCGTTGCCAAAGAACGTCCCGGCGACAAGACCGTCACCGTGTTTTTCGATGAACTGGGGATGCAGCTCCGGCACCTCGTAGCCGGACCACGTAAAATAGGTGACGCCATCGCTGGCGCGCGCGCCGTTCGGCAGCAGCGGCACCGCCGTCACGCCGATACCGAGCGCGGCCATCGCCCGCATCATCTCACGCCGGTCGATCTTTTGCCCGCTGGCGATACGCTGGGGCATACGGAACAGGTCCATGTGCGTTCTCCTCGTTCCTGAGTGGGGTTGCCGCAATATAGGCAGGGAGAGTGCATACAGAACCGATAACAGGCCCACATAGTTATGCTAGTTGACCGGGAACAGCATAAAGTAGCATAAAACAGGATGGCGATTGATCATCTGCCGGACAACTTGCGCCTGCTCTGCAGCTACGGACGGTCGACGTCCGAGGTGTGCCGGCGCGCCGGCATCAACCGGCAACAATTCAGCAAATACCTGAACGGCCAGGCGCAGCCTTCGCTCTCAACGCTGCGGCGCATCTGCGACTTCTTCGGCGTCGACGACAACGAAATCCTGCTCGACCGGACAGCCTTCAAGGAACTCATTCGGTTACGGCCGCCTCGTCTGGGCAACCACCAGACACCGATCGAACATGCCGTCGAACGGCTGATCCAGCCATCATCCACAAACCTCGGACTGCTTGAAGCTCACGAGGGGTTCTATCATTCCTATGTCTGCAGCGATGCGAGTCGGGGATACATACACCGCTCGCTCAGCCGGATTCACCGGCAGGGGGACGTCTGGATGTGCAGAACCATCGAGCGACACCTTGCCGGCGACTTCATGGTTCCATCGCGACTGAAGTACGACGGAATCATACTGGAATCCCAGAACCGTCTCGTGACCTGCGAGCGCGAACAAGGCAGTGGACGGACCCTTTGGTGTCACATGCTCTATACCTCGGACCATCCCGAACCCACGTTTCTGTCCGGCCTAATCCTCGGCATCTGGCCCGACGGTACGCGCGACATCCACTGCGCCAGAACAGTCTGGCAATATCTGGGAAGGCAACCGGACGTGCGCACCGCCCTGCGCCAGTGCGGGCCACTTGACCCTCGATCAGAAGATCTGCCGGAGTTCGTGCGCCACTGCACGGACAACACGCGCGCAGAGGGTGACTTTGCCTTCTTTGCGCGGTTTTGAAACGCTGCCATTCCGGAACGGCATTGGACATTCGCCCCAAGGCCAGCTATCCGCTCTAGGCCGCACTTCTTCAGGAGCACACACCCATGGCTGACTTACCCTCCGACCTGTTGCCCAAGGTTGCCTGGGGCAAGGGCATTTACATCTACGATACCGACGGCAAGCGCTACCTCGACGGTTCCGGCGGACCGGCGACGTTTTGCCTGGGCCATGGCAACGAAGAGGTGAACGAGGCGATCAAGGACCAGCTCGATCGCATCGCGTTCGGCTATCGTTATCACTTCCGCAGCGATGCGGCGGAGGAGCTGCAGAACATCGTCACCGAACAGGGTGGCGGCAACCTCAAGCACTGCATCTTCACGACCGGCGGTTCGGAATCGACGGAGTCGTGCCTGAAGCTGGCGCTGCAGTATCACGCCGCGCGCGGCGAGATGTCGCGCCGCCGGTTTATCGCGCGCCAGCGCAGCTGGCACGGCAACACGCTGGGTGCGCTCTCGGTCTCCGGGTTTTTGGCGCGCCAGGAACCCTATTTCGGCTCGCTGCTGGAAGCGAGCCACCTGTCGCCGGTCAACACCTACCGACCGCCCGAGGGCGTCGAGCCGGAAGACGTTGCGGAACACTGCGCCAACGAACTGGAAGAAGAGATCCTGCGACTTGGCGCCGACAAGGTCGCGGCATTCATCTTTGAGCCCATCGTCGGCGCCGCCGGCGGCGCCGTGCCGGCGCCCGACGGTTACGCCAAGCGCATCCGCGAGATCTGCGACCGCCATGGTGTCCTCATGATTTCCGACGAAGTCATGTGTGGGGTCGGGCGCTGCGGCACCTGGCGCGCCCTGGAGCATGACGGCGTCGAGCCGGACATCATGGCTATCGCCAAGGGTCTGGGCGGCGGATACCTGCCGCTTGGCGCCGCGGTCTATACCGACAAGGTCGCCGAGCCGATCAACCGGGTCCACGGCATGCCAATCACCGGCCACACCTTCACCGCGCACACGACAGCGTGTGCGGCTGGTGCCGCAGTTCAGAAGATCATGATCCGCGACAACCTGGTTGCGCGCGTGGCCGAAGAAGGTCAATACCTGCGCGATCAGCTGGAAGCGGCCCTGGGGCAGCACCCTCATGTCGGCAACATCCGCGGGCGCGGCTTTTTCCAAGGTGTCGAACTGGTCGAGGATCGCGAGACCAAGGAGCCGTTCGCGCCGGAGCACAAGATGTACTTCCGCATCATGAAGGAATCGGTCGAGGGCGGTCTGATCTGCTATCCGACCGGCGGCAACGTGGACGGCGTCAAAGGCGATCAGATCATTATCGCGCCGGCCTATAACGCGACGCGCGACGAGCTTGACGAACTCGTCGGCCTGTTGGTGCCTGCCATCGATCGCGCCATCGCGTCAGTCTAGCGGGGGTTCATGGTTTAGCTTGCATCGCTGGCACGCACCCCCGCCGCCGGGGCAAAACGCCGAGAGGCGTTTTCGCCGAGGCCACCCATGGCAGTATCCTCGGGATGGCCGAGCGGGGCTGCGGGTCGGCACAGGTAGCGCAACTAAAGCACCTGCTCTCACGAAGCCTTGACTGGACGGTGTTCGGCATAGTTTTCACGCTTGTCCCGTTATGCGGGATTGGTGGCCACGTCGACGTCTGCAGCTTGCCGCGCTGTGTTTGGCCGGTTTGCTTCTGACGAGTACGTCCTACGCGCAGCCGGCAGACTGGCTGTGGGAGTGGACGCAGACGGATTTCGATACGACGTCCATCTCGTTTGACGAAATCCTCTCCGGCGGTCCACCCAAGGATGGCATTCCGTCAATCGACGCCCCTGAGTTCGAACCGGTTACGGCTGCCGACCTACCCGATAACGAGCCGATGCTGACGGTCGAGGTCGATGGCGAGGCGCGTGCCTATCCGCTGCGAATCCTGATGTGGCATGAAATTGTCAACGACGAGATCGCCGGCACGCCGCTCACCATCACATTCTGTCCGCTGTGCAACACCGGCATCGTCTTCCATCGCGACGTTGACGGCCAGGTGCTGGACTTCGGCACCACGGGCAAGCTGCGCAATTCCGACCTCGTCATGTACGACCGACAGACCGAGAGCTGGTGGCAACAGTTCACCGGCGAAGCGATTGTCGGTTCGATGACCGGTACCCGCCTAGTGCCCTATCCGTCACGTCTTGAGTCCTTCGCGCTCTTCAAGGAGCGGTTTCCGTCCGGCCACGTCCTGGTGCCGTCGAACGAGGGGTCACGGCGCTATGGGCAGAACCCCTATGTCGGCTATGACAGCCGCTCGGAACCCTATGGGTTTTTCGACGGCGATCTGCCCGAAGGCATCGCACCCCTGGCGCGCGTGATCAGGGTCGGCGACAAGGCATGGGCGCTCGATCTGCTGCGAGAGCAGAAGCGGCTTGAAGACGGTGATATCGTGATCACGTGGGAACCCGGTCAGGCGTCCGCGCTGGACAGCTCAACGATCGCATCGAGTTTCGACGTCGGGAACGTCGTGGTGCAACGCCGGACGGAGACCGGCATGGTCGATGAGGTCTATACGGTCGACTTCGCCTTTGCCTTTCACGCCTTCTATCCGGATTCCGTGATCACGACGCAGTAGGCGCCAGACGGCAGCACCGAAACAAAGCTCGATTAGCGCGGGTTCGCGACTTAGGCTTCGAAGGTTCGATAGAACTTTGGACCCGAGGCCGCCATGTCCACCAGTCTTGAGCAACCCGTCGTGCATGATCTCGTGGAGTTGCCCGCCTTTCAGCTTGAGAACGGCTTGCCTGTCGAAGCGGCCATCGAAGCCTACGAACGCGATGGCGTGGTCTGCCTGCGGGATGCCTTCGATGCCGATTGGATCGCGACGCTGGCGGAGGGTATGGAGATCGCGATTGCGGAAGCCCATCGCGAGAGCAAATTCCACATCGCCGAACCCGGCGAGCCCGGTTTCTTTTTCTATGACACCTTCATGTGGAAACGCATCGACAACTTCCGCCGCTTCGCGATGGAGTCGCCGGCCGCCGACCTGGCGCGCACGATCATGCGTTCCAAGTCACTGATCTACTATTTCGACTTCATGCTGGTGAAGGAGCCGGGGACCAGCCGCAAGACGCCATGGCACTATGACGAGGCTTATTGGCCGATCAGCGGCAACCAAATTTGCAATCTCTGGACTGCGCTTGACCACATTCCCATGGAAACAGGCTTGCGCTTCGTCAGGGGCTCGCACCGTTGGTTCGGGGACTATCGCGCCGTTCACTTCGACCCCAATGACGGCTATGCCGATTTGCCGAACAGTCCGGAACCGCCGGACTGGGATCTGGTGCCGGGCGAGCACGAAATCGTCTATGCCCCGCTTGAACCGGGCGACTGTCTGATCTTTCACAACCGCTGCCACCACAGCGCGCCCGGTAACTCGCTGAAGTCGACACGCCGCCGCGCGCTCGCGACGCACTGGATCGGCGACGACATCACCTATAACGACAAACCCCAGGAGACCGATCCACCCTATCGCGGCGAAGGCTTGGTTCATGGCGGCTCCATGGAGTGCAAGAGCTTCCCGAGGGTGCGCTAAGCCGGCGACGGCGCGTGGCTGTCAGGGTTGCCGGTCTTGCGACGCGGCCTTGCCGAATGTCCTTTTATAGGCCCGCGCGAAACTCTCCGGGTTCTCGAAACCGCAAAGTCCGGCGATCTCGCTTACCCTAAGGCTTGAGTTCCTCAAGAGATTGCGCGCCTCGGTCAGCCGGAGGTGGCGGTAATAGGCTGCCGGTGTCTGCTTCAGATACTGTTTGAACAGTCGGCCGAGGGTCCAGTCGGGCACACCGATGCGCTCGGCGATGGCGGCGACCGGCAGCGGCTGGTCGAGGGTGGCGATCATCAGGTCAACCGCCTTCGCCAGGTTACGGTCGAGGCGCTTGAGCGAGGTGTCGGTCAGGAGTTTCTGCTGCGGACCGCTGAATGCCGTCGGCCGGTAGGTGAGGATCTCGGCGACACGAGCGGCGAGGTCGCGGCCGCTGAACCGTTCGATCAGGCCAAGCGTCATGTCGATGGTCGCGACGCCGCCAGCGCTCGAACAGCGATTGCTGGAGACATCAAACAGTCGGTCGACGAACATCTCGTCGCGAAACCTCTCGCGGTAACCGCGCAGGGCCTCGAAGTGGACAGCCGCCGGCACCTTGGTCAGAAGACCGGCCTCGGCGAAGATCATGGCGCCGGTATCGACGCAGCCCATCATGGCGCCGGCACGGGCGCGAGCCTTCAGCCAACGCAACAGCGGTTTCACGAGCGCCGTCTCCGGCTGATAAGACGAGAGCAGCAGGACGATGTCGACGCGGCGATCGTCCGGCGGCACCGTGTCGACGGCAAAGCCACTGGAACTCGTGACCCGCCCACCCTCTACCGAGATACAGCGCCAACGCCAGCGCTGTCCGGCGTCCTCCCGGTTAGCGACGCGCAGCGGCTCAGTCACCAGGGTAAGCGACAGGATCGGGAATCGGTCCGTAAGAACGATGTCGACATCGGGCATGCGGGCGCCCCAGCGTTGCAAGAAAACGTTAAGTGAATGCCAATTTTGGTCAAGTGAATTCCAGCGAGTCCGCCTAACATTGCGATGATGCAGGAGGCGATATGGACGACCTGCCCTGGACACCCGATCTCGATCACTGGCCGGTGGACCACACGGTGGACGACCTGACGCACACGACAGACGCGCTATGCGTGACGTGGTCGGACGGTCTCACCAGCGAGCACCACGTGCTGCTGCTGCGCGAAAACAGTCCCGATGCCACGACGATCCATCCGACGGTACGTGAGATGTGCGTGGCGCCGACCGACATCGACGCCGATATCGTCATTGTATCCACGTCGCACGATGACAACGGCGCGGTGTCGGTTTCTTTCAGCGACGGCATGACCAGTGCCTACCATCCCGGCTGGTTGCGCGGCACGGCCTGGCTCAGCAATGCGGAACGACCGGCGACGATGCTGTGGCATGGCGACAGCCTCGATGCGCCGCCGAGTTTCGACGGGCCGATGGCTCTGGAGGAGCCGCGTGTCTTTCTCGACTGGCTCGAGGCGCTGCGGGACTACGGCATCACCCGGCTGCGCGGTCTGCCGCAAAAAGACGGGCTGTTGGAAGCGATCGTCACGCGGATCGGGCCGGTGCGCGAAAGCAATTTCGGGCGCCAGTACGACCTGGCAATCAAGGACGAGCCTGACAGCCAGGCCTATACATCAGACAGCCTTCTGCAGCACATCGATCTACCAACCCGCGAAACGCCGCACGGTCTCCAGTTTCTCTATACGCGCGAAAACACCGCGACCGGTGGCGACGGCATTTATGTGGACGGTTACCGCGTGGCCGAAGACATGCGCCATGAGGCACCTGAACACTTTCATTCGCTGATCACCGACCACTGGGAATACAACAACCGCGCCAGCGTCAGCGACTATCGGGCATCCGGCCCGGTGGTCGAGACCGACGCCGAGGGGCATATCACCAGCATCCGATACAACACCTTTCTGCGTGCGCCGCTGAGGGCGCCGCTTGAGATCCAGGCGCGTGCCTACCGTGCGTACCGAGCTTTCTGCGAGCGCGCCCAAAACGCCCGCTATCAGATGCGCATTCGCTACGAACCGGGCGATCTCGTCGCCTTCGACAACCGCCGCACCCTGCACGGGCGATCGGGTTTCGACACAAAGGGCGGTGCGCGCTTCATCGAGGGTATTTATGCGGACCGGGACGATCTGCACTCACGTATTCGAACGCTCCGTCGAACGCTGAGGCTTCAGACCGACAGCGAACGGGCATCTAACATGGGAGAGCCTGCATGACCGTGACACCCTTAAGGACGTCGCCGACCGATTGCTCCGAGGCCGAATGGCGGGCCCGTGTCGATCTGGCGGCGCTGTTCCGGATCATCGCGCACTACGGCATGTCGGATCTGGCGAACGGCGCCATTAGCGCAAGGGTTCCCGATCAGCCTGACCACTATCTCGTTCATCCCTATGGCATGTTCTGGGAAGAAGCGCGGGCATCCGCCCTGGTAAAGATCGATGCCGCCGGCCAGCCGGTTGATCGCGACGCGCCGTGGTTGAACGACGGCGTCCAGAACCTCTGCCAGTGGATCTTCGGGTCGCGGCCGGAGGTGAACGTCTTCGTGCACGGTCACGAGGAAGAGGTCATGGCGGTCGGTTCTACCATGGAGGGAATCCTGCCGCTTAGCCAGCCCGCCGTTTATCTGGGCGACATCACTGGCTACATCCAGTACGAGTTCGACGAAGACGAGACGTTCGGCGACCACTTCGTTGAGCGGCTCGGCGACAACCAAATCCTGATCAGCCGCAATCACGGTTACTATGCGTTGGGCGATACTGCGGCGGCGGCGTTCTTCAGAGCCTACTTCCTGCGCCAGACCTGTTCGACGCAGATCAAAACGCTTGCCATGGATCGCGAATTGAATCTGATCGACCCGCAAAAGGTCGCCCGCTTCCGCGATCAGATGGCCGCGTCGGATCACTACAACTACAACGGCGCGACGGAATGGCCCGGCCTGATCCGCCTGCTGGACAAACGCGACCCCGACTACGCAACGTGACGATGGCCGCTTGCGGACTCAGATGCCCAGCAACCCCGGCAGATCGGCGATGGAGGTCACGCGGTGCGACGGCTGGACCGCGGACTTGGTGTCGCCCTTGGTAAACTTGCCGGTCATGACCTGGACGGTCATCAGCCCAGCCTCGGCACCGCCGCCGATGTCACTGTCGATATCGTCGCCGACCATCAGCGTGGCGGATGGGTCGGCGTTCATGTCGCGTATGGCCATTTCGAAGAAAGCCGGTGATGGTTTGCCGACGACAGTGGCTTCTTCGCGTGTCGCATACTCGAGCGCCGCTACGAACGGGCCGAGATCGAGACCGAGGTCCTCGCCCCGGCGACAATACCGGTTCTTGTGCAGCGCGATCAGCTGAGCGCCCGCGCGCAGCATGGCGAAGAGCTCGTTCAGGCGCTGCCAGGTGAAGTCCTGTTCCAGGTCCCCAAGGATGATGGCCTCGACATCGCTGTCACACAGGGTGAACCCTTCAAGATCATCCGCGAGCGACGGATCGGCGGCCAGATGCGCGCGTGTTAGCTGTCGATCCTGCAGCACGCCACGCGCGGCCATGACGGGCGTGAAGAGCTGGCTGTTCTCCAGGACAAAACCCATGTCGCGCATACGCTCGGCGATGGCATGGGCCGGTCGCGTTGTCGTGTTGGTCAGGAAGCGCAGGGACAAGCCGGCGGCGGCCATGTGCTCGACCGCTTCACGCGCGCCGGGGAACGGCGTTCCGGCCTCGTAGAGAACGCCCTGCAGATCGAGAAGTACCGCCCGGACATCCATCGCGACGCACTACCCGTCGGCTGTCTCGAACAGGGTGAGAACCCCGGTATAGGCATAGAGACGATCGAACGAAATCTCACCATTGCCGAAGAAGCCGACCAACGGCACGTCGCCCAAGGCCTCGCGCACGATGTCCATCTCGCTTTGGGCGCCGTCAAACATGTTGGGGCCGCGCGCCAGGCAGCTGAAATAGAGACCGCCGGCCACATTGCCCGCGCGTTTGCGCGCATCGTTGACCATGCGTTTGAGATCCGCCTCGGCCGCAGCACGGTCGCGGCGACAGAACATCAGGGCATCGCCCATGCCGACCCGCTCGCCGATCACCACGGCGCCGGTGTTGGGCTCGATACCGACCAGATTGCGCACCAGGTAGTCGCCGGTATCAGAACCGGAAACCGGCAAGCCGACGTGCAGCGAGCCGGAAAGCTGCCGTGGATCGGAGATACCCTCGATCGCCAACTCCTCGACGAACACATCCATCGCCGGGCGGTCGTTGAGACGATGGACGACGTTTTCGTCGACTTTGGTCACCTGGTGAATGCCGCCCAACGGCACACAACCCTGCGTCAGGCCGGTGGTAACGCGCACGGCGCTGTCGAACAAGACGCCGGAGATCTCGCGTTCGATTGGCCGGCCCGCCACCTGCATGGTGACGCCACGCGATGAACTGAGCCCGCCGACCAGGTAGCCGTCGGTATCGCGCGCCAGCTTGGTGATTGCCTCGACCAAATTCGGCATGCGTGGGTCGCCGTGGACGACGGCGAAGCTGCCCTGCCCCATCGCGCCACCGCGTCGGTCGTCGTAACTGCGGACCGCTTCCTCTGCGCTGGTGAACAGGTTCAGCGCATCGTCGGGGAACCGGCCGGTCATCGCCGCGACCGCCGGCCGGTCAAAGTACTCCTTGCCGGTCGCGCAGATGCCGATGCCGACGGTGCCGCACCAGCTCGTGACGCCGGTCGCGGCAGCCAGGAACCCGGCGACCTCGCCCAGCGCGTCAGCGAAATGATCGGTGACGTAGACGAACCCGAGCGTATCGTCATCGCGATCGCCCAAGACTTCTGCAACGGATCGGGCAGCCTGCTGCCACGTCTCCGCGCTGGCATGTGCAACGTGGAATTGTCCCGCCATAAGGTCGGATGTCTCGTTCATACAACCACCATAGGCGCGCCAACTGACGGGTCAACAGGATCACGCTGATCGCCTATAATGTGATGATGATAGGTCGCCCTTCTTTTCGGCCGTGATCTCTTGGTCAACGGCACCATCGCTGTGACGGTGTCACGGTGACGAGACGAACCGGCCAGCTTTTGGGCATTGCGCTTCTATGCCTTGCCGCAGCCTCGCCGGGGGCAGCCGAATCAATCACGGTCAAGGGCCTCACCTTTACCGACGAGCTCGGCGGATTTCGATTGCTCGCGGCATGGGGCAGCGGCTCGCTCGAAGATCCGATAACGGTGGTTGAGGAAGTGACCAGCACCAAAGGCGCTGTGCTGATGATCCGCGGCGTTGGGCCCAGCATCGGCAACGCGATCCCCACCAACCATCCGGCGGGCTTCGCGCTGCGCAAGATCGTCACCAACGCCACCAACCAGACGTGGACATTTTTCGACATCGAGTTGCAGAAACTGCTGGGCACACCAAGCGATATCTATGACGGCCTGTCGTTCGGCCAGGACGCGCAGGCAGGACGCCCCTTCACGTCCAACCGCTTCGCCCAAAGCGTTTCGCAAGACGAGCCGCGCGACCACGTCACGTTCTTTGACGGCGTGGTCGAACCGGGCGAAACCGTCAGCATGGATTTTATCGTGACGGCGACCGGCTATGTCCCTGAGTTGATGCTGTTGCAAAAGCCGAACCGGCCGATCGCGTCAATCGACAGCACGATATCGGGCCGGGGCGGATGATCGCACGCATCAGGCTGGTTTCCGGGCTGGTGCTGATGGTCTTCCTGGCCAGCCATCTGATCAACCACGCGCTCGGTATCCATTCGCTAGCCTGGATGGAGGCTGGGCGGGGCGTCTTCGACTGGGTCTGGCGCAGCCCGCCCGGCACAATCGTGCTTTGCGCGGCTCTGATCCTGCATCTGGGACTGGTTTTTTGGTCGCTCTACCAACGCAGCAGCCTGGCCATGCCCGCGCGCGATTGGGCGCAATTGCTGTTGGGGCTGACCATCCCGCTGCTTGTCGCCGAACACATTGCGGCAACGCGCGGCGGTCACGAACTGTTCGGCGTCAATGACACCTATCCTTATGTTGTCTACGCACTGTGGGTCGACGCACCGTGGAAGGGTGTCTTGCAGTCGGTCCTGATCGTGACCGCCTGGCTGCATGGTTGTTTGGGCGTCCACTTCTGGCTGCGTCTGAAGCCGTGGTATGCGCGCTGGCAGTGGGGCGCGTTCGGCGTCGCGCTGCTGATCCCGATCCTCGCCCTCGCCGGATTTGTCGGCGCCGGCATCGATGTCGCGCGCCTTGCTCAAGACCCCGAATGGCTGCCCGATCTCATCGCGTCGACCGGCGCCGGCAGCGTCTTCAACGAGTTGACCGCCTTGATGAGGCAGGCGCAGCTCTGGACCATCGCCGGCACGGTGGCGCTTGTCGCGCTGATACTGCTGGCGCGTTGGCTGCGCGCCCTCCTCGCCGCGCGTCGCAAGGCGCCACAACTGACCTACCCGGAAGGTCGACTGGTGGACGTCATGCCTGGCGCGACTGTTCTGGAGACAAGCCGCATGGCCGGCATTCCCCACGCCTCGGTCTGCGGCGGACGCGGTCGCTGCTCAACCTGCCGGGTTCGCCTGGGTCACGGGCGCGACGATGTGGAACCGCCCGACGCAAACGAAACCAAGGTTCTGGAGCGTATCGGCAATCCGCCCCATGTTCGCCTTGCCTGCCAGATCCGCCCGACCGCCGATCTCGCGGTCACGCCCCTGCTGCCGGCGCATGCCGGTCCAGCTGACGCGGTGACGAGGCCGCGCCCGGCCGGCGCCGGGCGGGAGCAGGAGATCGCCGTGCTGTTCGCCGACCTGCGCGGTTTCACCACCCTGTCGGAAGCCAAGCTTCCCTATGACACCGTGTTTGTCCTGAACCGGTACTTCGAAGCCATGGGTCACGCCATCGAGGGAGCCGGCGGTCAGATCGACAAGTTCATTGGTGACGGCGTCATGGCCCTGTTCGGCGTCGATAGCGCGGTCGACGATGGCTGCCGCCAGGCGCTCGACGCGACGACCGCGATGGGCCAGGCTCTCGATGCACTCAATCGCTCGCTCGCCAGGGAGATCGACCAGCCGTTGCGACTCGGGATCGGCCTCCATGCCGGACCGGCCGTGATCGGCGAGATGGGCTATGGCGAAACCATGAACATGACCGCGATCGGCGATGTCGTGAACACGGCGAGCCGTCTGGAGGGGGCGACCAAAGACCTCAGCTGCGATCTCGTTGTCTCTGAACGCGTGGTGGAGCTGGCGGGCCTCGCGGCGATGCCCGGGTTGCCTCATGAACTGGCGGTTCGCGGCAAGCGGGAAACCCTCAGGGTACGCGCCATCAGCAACCTTGCCGGCGCACCAAAGTTATAAACAGCCTGCCGAAGTCCCGTTGGCCCGGGGCCATCCCTGGGGTAGTTTAGCGCCTGGGGTGACACACAGGTGGGTATGAGATCGGTGCAGAAACGATCCGGTATTTTGGTGTCCGTGGTGCTGGCCGGCGTGCTCGCGCTGTCGACGGCCCATGCGGATTTCGAGGCCGGGATGCGGGCCTATGACGCCGGCGACTACGCGGCCGCGATCGCGGAATGGCAGCCGCTGGCCGAGCAAGGCAATCTGGAAGCCCAGTTCGGCATGGGCATCATTTATGAGAACGGGCGCGGCATTGGCCGCGACTATACCGAGGCCGCCAAATGGTACGCGGCCGCCGCCGAGGGCGGCCACCCCGGCGCCCAGTTCAACCTGGGCAACATCTATCAACAGGGCCTGGGCGTTCCCAAGGACGCCTCGCGCGCGGTCTACTGGTGGACGCTGTCGGCGGCCCAGGGACTTTCGGACGCCCAGCTCAACCTGGGTATTGCCTATCATCGCGGCGACGGCGTCGCACGCGATCAGGATCTGGCGTTCTCGTGGTTCCAGCGCGCTGCCGAGGCGGGCAACCCGATGGGCCAGTTTTCCGCCGGCTATGCCTATGAGACCGGCCTGGGAACCGACGTCGACCTGAACGAAGCCCGCCGGCTCTACGCGGCTGCGGCCGAGGCGGGCATTCAGCAGGCCGCAAATCGGCTCGCCGAACTCGGACCGCCCGATGAGACCGCCGCGGCCGATCTGGTGCCGGAAACGGTGGAGACGACGGAGACGACAGACACGACGGAAACCGCCGAGATCATCCTGGAAGACGCGCCGAGCGAAGACATCATCGAGACCGAGACGGCAGAGGTGACGGTGGTTGAGACCGCCGAATCCGTGCCGGAGCCGAGCTTTGGCGACGGCGGTACAGAAGTGACGAGCGAGAACACAGCCATCGACTACAGCGACGTTGAGACGACCGAGACGACCGAGACCGTCGAAACGGCCGCCGTGGAAACCGAAACGACGACGGCGCCGGCACAGGGCGGCGGCCCCTATATCCAGATTGCCGCCTATCTGAGCGAGGACCGCGCCGAAGCGGCCTGGCAGGACATGACCGGCCGGTTCCCGGATCTGCTGGGCGGCCTGCCCCACCGTGTCCTGATGGTTGATCTCGGCGGTGAGACGGGCACGGTCTACCGCCTGCAGGCCGGACCGATGCCGGCTCAGTCCGAGGCGCAGGCCATCTGCAACGAACTCAAGGCCAGGAGCGCCGACTGTTTCCTGGTCGGTCCTTAGGGCGGAGCAGGATCTGCTCTAGGCCTTACTCGGGTTCCGCTCTGTTCGCCTTCAGATAGGCGATGACGTTGGCGATGTCGTCGTCCCGGGTCAGGCGAAAGGTCATTCTGACGCCGGAGATGAACCTGGACGGGCCGGCCAAAAACTCAGCCAGCGTCTCGTCGTCCCAGATGACACCGGACTGCTCCAACTTGCCCGAATGGAGAGACCCCGGTTGATTCGTACCCGCCGGACTTCCGTAAACACCGAATAGATTGGGGCCTTGTTTCGGCGCACCGTCCAGTTCGATCGTGTGGCAGACCTTGCAGCGATTGAACACCCTTTCACCCTGGGCCGCGTCGCCTTCTGCCCAGGCCGACTGCGCGGCGAGCCCAAGCGCCAAAGCGGATCCTAAAGCGGTGCCAAGCTTCATCGAAATTCGCCGTTGGGAAAGAACTCAAAGACCGGTGACGTTAGTGCGATCTTTCGCCTACATGACATATACGATGTGCCGTACGTTTACGACCCCGAGCAGTCGCCACAATCTTCCACGGGCAATCCCCTGGCAACCCAGCCGGGACCATCGCCGCTGCCGGCCATGCCCTCGCCGATGTCGTAGATCTGTTCAAACCCTTCGCTTTCGAGCAGCACATGCGCGATAGCGGATCGTACGCCGGCAGCACAAATCAAGGCGATGGGATGCGATCGATCACCGCCTGTCAGGGCCGTCACCTCATCGACAAAGTCAAGGTTGGGCAACCCATAGGACAGAAACAGGCTGGATCGCCCGGCACCTTCGGGAATACCGGTATCGCGCCATTCTGATTGCGTTCGGATGTCGATGATCAACAGCTCGCCATCGCCATACCGCTGCCAGGCATCCGGTGCAGATAGCAGACCGTCTTCGTCCGCATAAGCCGTCACCGCGTGCAACAGCACCAGCGCAAAAACAAGGGATGGGCCGCGAACGGCCCATCCCCAGATCTTTCGGACGATGTTCTCTGTCATCGGCAGATGATCAGCTTCGATCCTCCTCGGGAATGAGGAGCAGCGAACTCACCTCTGCACCAGTGTGACAGTCGATGCAGAGCGCCATCGTCTTGAGACAATCGCCGTTGGTCACGCGACGACCTTGCCATTCGGCGTAACCAAGGTGTAGCGCCAGTGATCGGTGTCGGCGTCAACACCCGGTTCCGTCTTTTCCATCACGAACGACGGTCCAGGCATGACAGTACCGTTTGCGGTCACCGCGAAGCTGCCCTCAGTCAGCACGGCGCCGGCCGCTACAGCGTTCGGCAAGGCCCCGGGATTGTCGAGGCTAGCACCGCAACAGCCACCACACGCGCCACAGGCGTCACAAGCCGCACAGCAGGCTGAGCATGCGTCACACGCCGCACAACAACCAGCAGCCATGCCCGTGGGCAGAGCTTCGGGGTTGTCGAGGCTTGCGCCACAGCACCCACCGCAACCGCCGCAGGCATCACATGCCGCGCAACAGGCCGAGCACGCGTCACACGCCGCACAGCAACCAGCCGCCATGCCGGTCGGCACGGCTTCCGGGTTACCGAGGCTGGCGCCGCATGGCGCGTCGGATTCCTCCGCGGCATCGCCATGTGCGTCGCACCACGGCTGATCATCCTGCTTGGCACGCAACGCAAACATCATGCTGGCGTCGGGATTGTCGAGGCTGGCGCCACAGCATCCGCCACAAGCACCGCAGGCATCACAGGCCGCGCAGCATGCCGAGCACGCATCGCAGGCTGCACAGCAACCGGCAGCCATGCCCGTGGGCAAGGCTTCCGGATTGTCGAGGCTTGCGCCGCAACATCCGCCACAGCCACCGCACGCGTCACACGCGGCACAGCACGCCGAGCACGCATCGCAGGCCGCACAGCAACCAGCGGCCATGCCCGTGGGCAAGGCTTCCGGATTACCGAGGCTTGCGCCGC
>JBCCIS010000015.1 GCA_039028155.1 Pseudomonadota bacterium | reverse complement strand
TGCATGCTGGGCGGCCTGCTCGGCGTCATCGGCATGAACACGGGCCCCAGCCTGGTCGGCGTCTCCAAGGCGTCGGGCGCGACCAGTCGCGTGATCGCCTTCGCCGCCGCGGGCTTTCTTATCCTCTTTGCCTTCAGCCCCAAGATCGGCGCGCTCTTTGTCCTGCTGCCACCGGCCGTGCTGGGTGCGGCGCTTCTCTTTACCGCGTCGTTCATGATCGCCGGCGGCATCCAGATCATTCAGTCACGCAACATCGACACGCGTATGACCTTCGTCATCGGCGTCCCCATGCTTCTGGGATTGGCGCGCGAGGTCTTTCACGACTACTTCAGGCAAATGCCGAAGGTGCTGCAGCCGTTCACCAGCACGATGCTGTCGATGGCCGTTATCTCGGCGCTGGTGCTGCACCTCGTCTTCCGTTTGGGCAGTCGGCGCAAGGCGGATCTGGCGTTCGAGGCGGCGACCACGCCCCAGGACGACCTTGCCGGCCTGATCCGTGACCGCGGCGCTGCGTGGGGCATGGACGATGACCTGGTCAAACGCGCGACGACCAGCACGAACCAGGTGCTTGAGCATCTGCAGCTCGCCCACCTGGTGGCCGGCGAACTACGCGCGGAGATCAGCTACGACGACTATCGTTTCATCGTCACCATCACCTACAAGGGCACGCTGCTGTCACTGCCCAATGTCGGCATCAAACGACGCTCGTTCCTGGAGGAGGAGTCGTTTTCCTACGGCTTGGCGGAGTTTCTGACCGGCGTTTACCCCGACCGCATGGAATCGACCGCCCACGGTAACGACGTGACGATCCGACTGTTTTTTTCAGCCTGACGCCAACGATATCAACCGGTTCCCTCGCGTCCTACGGAACTTCGGTGTCGATGAACAAGGGCTGCTCGTTCATATAGGCGATGTTCTCCGCCTCGTGACAGGTCATGCAGGCAGTGCGCGCCAGATCGAAACCTTCCCAAGCGATTTTGGGGTCTCTGCTCTCAAAGTCTTCCTTAACGTCTGCCCAGGTGCTGTCCAAGAAGAAGGCTTCCGAATTGGCCTGCCGGTCCGGCCGCTTCAGATTACCGTTGACGAGTGTCGTTCTGATCTTGCTCCAGTGATAGAGGGCGAGGTCGTAGTTTTCCAAGGTCAAGGCATCGTAGATGACCTGATAGCGGTCGCCGATCTCCCACATCGATCGGTCGTAACCCCGCAGATACTGTTCCAGGAGCGCGAAGCGCGCATCGTCGTCCGGCGCCAGGCGTAACCAGTCCTTCGGCGTCAGGGCGTCGGCACTTTCGTCGTCAGCCATTGCCGTCACGGCACTGCCAGCCAGAGCGACAGCGCACAGTACGATTGTCAGAAGTCGTTTCATGCGAACCTCCATCGAGGTCTGTATGCGCGCCGCCACCGTCACGCGCCGGCGCAACCGATCAGAGGGTGCCTTGCACGATCAGTCACATGCTCGCGAACGCCATCCGTCTTGGACGGAGACGGTTCTCGCCGAGATATGCAGATTGCCCCTCTGCCCTGGAACGCTATCACGGCGGGTCTGGCGAGCGAACAGGATTCCAAGTGAACTCGCGGTACGGCGAATGCCGCCATGCGTGCTTGGCGGATGATGGCATCGCCCGGACAATCGCGCTTGATCGGTGCGACCGCCTGCGCCAACACTGGCCCATCGCCGCAGCCTATCCGCCGCATATGGAGAGTGATCATGCACAAGAGCCGATTGGGTGGCCTGATCATCGACTGCCGGACCGATGACCTTCACGCGGCCGCCGATTTCTGGGGCAAGGCGCTTGGCCTGTCGGCGCAGCCGTTCGACCCCGACGATCCCAACTACGTACAGTTCGACAGCGGCCCGGGCGGTCTTGATGTCGAGGTGCAGAAGGTCGACCACGTCTCGCGTGTCCATCTTGATATCGAAACCGACGATATCGAGGCAGAGGTCGCGCGGTTGAAAAGCCTGGGCGCGGAGTTTGTGGTGGCGTTTCCGCGATGGACCGTCATGGAAGCACCGACCGGCCAGCGCTTCTGCGTCGTCAACGTGCAGACCGCCGATTTTGCGGAGGAGGCGAACGTTTGGTCATGAGCGCCAAAGCATCACTCACCGATGGGTCGGTGTCGCGGTGTCGGCCTTGCGTGTTCCAAACGTAAACAGCAGCTCAGTCTAGGGGCATTCACCACCACCGGGGCCCGGCGCCAGGCCGGGCTCGGTATGCAAAAGCGCGCCGGTGATCAGATCGAAGCTCATGATCTGGCCGTCGACCGTGGTCAGGATGATGACCTCGTTGCCGTCCAGGTCGCGGCCGAAGCCTTTCACGCGGTCGATCACCTGATAGTGGGAGATGGTGCAACTGACGGCGCCGGGCCTGTCGCCGGCGATGTCCTTGGTCGAATAGCGCGCGATCTCGTCGCTGCCGTAGAACATGGCAAGCGCCACCGTCTCGTGATTGGGCGCGGACCCACGCGGCCAAGGTCCCAATGCGACGACCGAGACATCATAGCCGCCTTCGCCGTCGGCGACCTGGCAGTCCAGGAAAAGCTGCTGGGAGAAGAAGTCGAAACTGGCGACCAGGATATCCGGCTCGTCAAGCGAACCGATGCGGTAGATGTCCGTACGCCCGCCGTTGCCATAAGCCTCGCTGGGGACCGAGCGGGCATAACACGTGCCCCAGGTATCGGTAATGACATGGCCGTAGTTCGCGGCCTCGCGGTCGGCCTGGGCAGGTGCCGATACTGCCAGGACGGTGGGCGTCAATATGGCGAACGCGGCGGCGGCGATACGTGACGGCATGGCCTTGCGATCTCCCCGAGTGACCTTCATACGGCAGCGGATCGCCTCGACCTACGCCAACGCCCCGCCTGCCCGGCAAAGGCTAGCGCATTATCTCATCGGTTGGCAGCACCAGCCCGCTCCGCCTCCCGGCCACCCATGGCAGCATCCTAGGGGTGGCCTGGAGGGGGAGCGGGCTGGTATCGACTCCGTCATGCCAAGAGATTCCCTAGCGCATCAGGGGCAGGCACCGTAACCGAAACCGGGTGGATTGCCCTCCTGGCTATCCACAAGCTCGCCGGTGACCGCGTCGAATGACAGCGTGCGCCCGTCCAGGGTGGTGAGCTGAAAGACCGTGCGCTCGTCGCCATCGCGGACGTAGCCGTAGATCGGGCCCAGGACCTGGTAATGCGAGACCGAGCAGTCGACGGCATCGGGATTGTCGCCGGCGATGTCCAGTGTCGAATAGCGCGCGACCTCCTTGCCGCCATAGAACAACGCCAACGCGACCGTTTCGTCGTTCGGCGCATGGCCGCGCGCCCATGGGCCCAGGCCAACCATCGCGACGTCCGGAACGCCGTCGTCGCCCATGACGTTGCACGACAGATAAAAGCTCAGGCTGAAAAAATCATAGGTCGCGACCTTGCGGTCGGGCTGATCCATGTCGCCGACCACAAAAACCTCGGTGGTGCCCTCGCTGCCGTAGCCGCTGGCCGGGACCGAACGGACGTAACAGCGTCCCCACGGACTGGCGACAACGTGGGTATAGTTGGCGGCTTCCTCATCGGCGATGGCGTCCGGCGCCGCCCATGCCGAGACCACCATGGCCAACGCGCCCGCCAGTAACGCCGTCATTTTCGTCATGGTCTTTCCCCTTGGACAAGTTGGCTGCAATGCCACACGCTCGCCATGCGGCCGGCGCGTGACATCGGATCGACACAATGCACGCGGAGAACGGGTCGGCTATCGTGGCCAGAGAAGCTGGCCAGGAAAAAAGGTCTTTCGATGACAGAATGGGATTGAGCGGCCCATGTCCAAGCGCTGCCTTGTGGTTCTTCTTCTCACCTTGCTGACGCCGGTGCCGTTGCTGTCCGCCGTGGCCGACAGCGCCATGATGCTGACCAACCGCTTTGCGGTAAAGGGCGACGGCGAGGTCAACACCTATGTCTTCGACGACGGTGAGACCATTGTCGTTGTCGATAGCCAGCGGCTGGAGTCGCTTGCCGAGGCTGTCGCGGAGCTGGTCGGCGACCGCGCCGACCGTGTCGCCGGCGTCTTGATCACCCATCCCCATCCCGATCATGTCTCCGGCATCAACGTCTTGCGCCAGGCATTCGGCGCGCCGATCATCGGTTCCCGGGCGACCGCCGACGAACTCGCCAACGACACCATGGGTTACCTTGCCCTGACGCGCGAGCTCTATCCCGATGACAGTTCGTCGGAGCCTCTGACGATCGACCAGTTCGTCGCCGACGGCGACACGCTGACGTTGGGCGATTTCACGTTCGAGATCTACGAGCTCGGTCACGGCGAATCCGTCACCATGACGCTCTATTACGAGGCTTCGCGGCGCATGCTGATCGCCGGCGACCTCTTTGCGGTCGGGCGTACGCCGTTCTTGCTCGACGGGCACGTGCTCGACTGGATCAATCAGCTCGACTGGCTGGCCGAAACCTTCGATGCCGATGTCATGGTCTATCCCGGCCACGGCGAACCTGGCGCGCTCGGCGATCTTGTTCCGGCACAGCGGACCTATCTCGAGGATTTCGTTTCGCTGGTCGCCGCCGCCAACACCGACCGTGTGTTGAGCTACAAGGAACGTCAGACCATCGTCGACACCATGAACGAACGCTACCCCGATCATCCGCCGGTCGCCGCCATCCCCGATCTCCTGGAACAGAACATGGAAGCGGTGGATGCGGAGCTGAAGGCGCGCGGCAACCAATAGGCCACGCGTGAAGAGGGGGCGACACGGTCATGACGTATGACGAGTTCAACGCGTTCTGCGCCTCCTTGCCGGCGACCAGCCATGTCGTCCAATGGGGCGGCTCCGACGTCTGGAAGGTCGGCGAGAAGGTCTTCGCCATCGGCGGCTGGGACGACGGCGACGGAGCGCGTTTCACCTTCAAGGTCTCCAAGATCGCGTATGAAATGCTGAAGCAGCAGCCGGGCTTGAGGCCCGCCCCCTATCTTGCCTCGCGCGGCATGAGCTGGATCCAGCACTACGCCGAACCCGGCCTCACCGACGACGAGCTCAAGGACTATCTCACCGAATCCCACCGCCTGGCGTCCTTGAACCTGACCAAGAAAAGGCAACGCGAACTCGGCTTGAATCAGGGCTAGACCCAGGATTCTGCTTCTAAATCAGCGCTTAAGCCGCCGTTAACCACACCCGCGAAAATGTGACGGTCATAACCCCGCCGCGGCCGATACGGTGTTATGGTGACCACATTCAATGAAGGGCGCCCGTGATGTCGTGGCGCTGCAACGCGAGCGCGTGCGGCGCAAGACCTGACGGAGGTCACATGAGAACCCTTTTTGGCGCCGCCCTGATCGGCGCGCTTTTGGTTCCACTGCCCTGGTCGACCGCGGCCGGTGATGAGTTCGCGACCGAGTGCATTGAGCTGCACGGCCATACCCGAAACGTCAGCCTGCAGAACACCTGCGATCGTGACATCAACGCCTATGCCTGTTGTTACGGCGAAGGGTCGCTGGGCAGTTGCCAAAGCGACACCTTCGAACTGGTCTCGATCGAGGCCGACGCGATCGTCAATCTGTCGTCATGCGACAACCAGATCGGCTATGCCGCCTGCAACGCGCCCTTTGAACTCAACAGCTCGCGTTGGGACGCCGGCTACAACACGATCATGCTCGGCCAATGCGTGACGACGCCGTAATACCGCGGTGAGGGTCAGAACAGCACTTGAGCGGGTGTGGCGATATGCCGCCGTTGTTGCTTCTGTCGTCGCGGTTTCAGCCTGCGCGGAAGAACCACTCACACTGAAGGGTACGCCGGTCGAAGCGGTCTACGGTTGTGATGCGACGACCGGTGCGCCACTCGATGCGTCGGGAGCTCCTGACCAACAGATGATTGACTCGATTGCCATATGTCGAGACGAAGCCGATCAGAAGGCCGATGACAAGTTCGTATCGGAACTCTTGCGCGGAAACTCTGACGCCGGCGGATCAGGCGGCGGTTCCGTCATCGACGAACTCCTGAGCATTGGTGAGCGCGAACGCATCCTTTATCTGAACTGCTTGCGCGAGAACGCGGTGCCTGAGAGCTGCCCAATGGCGCACTAGGCTCGAACCGTGTCCGAGTTACATGACAATTCGATTGCGGTATTGCGACGTCAGGACATGTGGACGGCGCCCAACGCCTCTTACGTTTTTGGCGGATTGATGCGGGTTTCAGATGTGTCTGTCATATATCGTTGTCTAAGCTAGGCGCCGCATTTCGCGTAGGCTGATGTCAAATCAGTGACGGCTGTTACCGGCGCTTGCGACGGTCGGGCGTAGGCTTGCTGTCATGGTGGAGGCGGGCATGCGATATCTGGCCTTGTTATGTGTTGTGACCGTGCTGCTGGCGGCGCCGGCACAGGCCACGCTCCAGGACGGCACCACTGCCTACGAACGTGGCGACTACGCGGGCGCCATGGCGGCCTGGATGCCGCTCGCCGAACAAGGCCTGACCCAGGCGCAATACAACGTCGGCGCGCTCTATTTCGATGGCCTAGGTGTACCGCGCGATGTGGAAAGCGCAGCACAGTGGTTCGCGCGCGCGGCCGAAGGCGGCCACTTCATGTCGCAGTACAACATCGGTGTCATGTACTACACCGGCGTGGGTGTCGCCCAGGACCATGGCGAAGCCGCGAAGTGGATTGGCCGTGCCGCCCAACAGGGTTTCCACGTCGCCCAGTTCGACCTTGGCACTATGTACGTCAAAGGCGAGGGCGTGCCACTCGACTATGCGGCCGCCGTCACCTGGTTCTCGGAAGCAGCGTGGCAAGGCAACGTCAAGGCGCAGTTCAATTTGGGCAACATGCACTACATGGGACGCGGCGTGGCGCAGGACGACACGATCGCCGCGACGTGGTTCCGCCGCGCCGCCGAACAGGGTCATGCCGGCGCGCAGCACCGCCTGGCGGTCATGTACTATGACGGCGCCGGTATGGAGCGGAATCTCGCGCGCGCCTTCCTGTGGTTCGGCCTTGCCGCCGCCCAGGGTGACACGGTCGCCGCCCACAACCGCGATATCGTGCTGACCGAAATGTCGTCCGACCAACTGGCCGAAGCCCAGCAACTCGCAAACGAGTGGATGGCGGCCGACCCCTTCCATCCGGCAGGTACGGCGCACTGATCAGCGTGGAAATAGAACGGCGCCGGTTCTGACCCGCCGGCCTGTTAGAGGGCGGCGGTCGGCGGCCGAGGTCAGGCCGAGCTGTCCCAGCAGTTTCTCCGATGCTTCCGGCAGGAATGGCCAGCAGGCGCGTGCGATGACATCAAGGGCGGCGGCGAGATCGTGCAGGCACGTGTCGAGGTCGCGCTGAAGCGAGCCGGCCGCAGCGCCGTCCTCCGATGCTGCGATCTGCTTGGCCAGCGACCACGGTTCGCTCGCCGCGACATGGCGATTGGCCTCGCCGATCACGTCCCAGATCGCGGCCAGTGCCTCGTTGAGCGCGAAGCGATCGACATGGCCCGCCACAATGTCAGGCAGCGCCTCTGTTGCCCGGCTGAGCGCCGTCGGATCGGCCCCGTCGTCGCGTGCGGGTACGACGCCGCCGGCGTAGCGTTCGATCAGACTCAAGACGCGGTTGGCGAGGTTACCGAACTGGCCGGCAAGCTCGGTGTCATAGGCTTGCGCCAGGCGCTCGTTGCTGAAGTCGCCGTCCTCAGCGGTGCGGATGTGGCGCAGCAGGTAATAGCGCAGCGCGTCCGCGCCATGGGCGGCAATGACGGGAAGCGGATCGACCGCGTTGCCCGTCGACTTGCCGATCTTGTCGCCTTCGACCGTGACATAGCCGTGGACCAGGATGCGGTCGGGCAGCGGCAGGCCAGCCGACAGCAGCATGGCGGGCCAATAGATCGCATGGAACCGGGTGATACCCTTGCCGACCACATGGCTGCGCCGTTCCGCACCCGTCCAATAGCGTTGATAGAGGCCGCCTTCGATATCGTAGTCGAGCGCGGTGACGTAGTTGCCGAGGGCATCGAACCAGACATAGATGACCTGGTCGGGATCGTCCGGCACCGGCAGACCCCAGCCATGGGCCCGCGCGCTCGACCGCGAGATCGAGAAATCCTCAAGCCCGTCTTCCAACCAGCGCAGCACCTCGTTGCGGCGGCCGGCCGGTTCGATCGCGAGTTCGCCTCTGGTGATCAGATCAAGCAACGTATTGCGATAGCGCGAAAGCCGGAAGAAGTAGTTCTCCTCTGCGACTTCCTCCGGCTCGGTGCCGTGTTCCGGACATCGGCCGTCGACGAGGTCATCGGGCCGGTAGAACTGCTCGCAGCCGACGCAGTAAAGCCCCTGGTACGACTTCTTATAGATATCGCCGCGCGCATCGGCGGCGCGCCACAGTTTCTCGACACCCAGGCGATGGCGCGCATCGGCGCTGGTGCGGATGAAACCGTCGGCGCGCGTGTTGAGCGCGTTGCCCAGGCGCACGAAGAGCTGCGCGTTGTCGGCGACAAGCTGGCGTGTCGGCACCCCGGCCTTCTGGGCAGCGACAACGTTCTTCAGGCTGTTCTCGTCGCTACCGGTCTGGAAGCGAACGTCGTAACCGGCGGCCTGGTGAAAGCGCGCCAGGCAGTCGGCCTGCACCAGCTCCAGCGCGAAACCGATATGCGGTGCCGCGTTGACATAGGGGATCGCCGTCGTGATGTACCAGGACGGTCGTTGTCGCGTGTCTGTAACGTAATTCATGGTGGTCTCCGCTGCGCCATCCCGCGAGGCGGAGTCCACATACAAAAAACGCCTCACGAGGGAGGCGGCTTGTCATTCGGTCAGGTGATGGTTGGTGTCGTCAGGACATAACGAAGGAAGCCGCCCCATGGAACATGCGCGGCATCGTTTTCAACGAAGCTGTGACAACGTGGTTTAACATGGCGTTTGTGTAGGTCTTTCTAGCCGTCGCGTCAACTCACGGGCTTCTTACCGCGCATCGCGGTCAGGACGCAGCCGATCAGACAGACGGCGCACCAAATTGCCAGGAAGGTCATGGCGCCGCTATAGCCGTCCATGAAACTGTCGTGGAACAGGGGTGCGATCTCGGTCGACAGTTTTGCGGGTAGTTCGCCAAGCGTCTGCTCGGCGCGGCTTGGATCCGACAACAGGCTGCGGATCACGTGTTTCTCATGGTCGCTGAGCGTGATGTTGTTAGCCGCCAGCGACGCGTCCAGACGCGACTGGTCGAGGATGCGCAGGATCATGCCGCCGACCGCGAGCGTGATCGACGAGGCGATGTTCCAGAACGTCCACAGAGAACCCAGCGCCAGGCCGGCCGATTCCGGCGGCAGCGCACTGGTCGCCGCGACCGCTGTGGAGGCCTGCTGAAAACCCCAGCCCAGGCCGAACAGGATAAGACCGGTCAAAATGAACCATACCGGCGACGCCGGCAGATAGAAGATCTGGACGCAGGCCGAGATCACCAGGATCACCGCGCCCAGTATCACGAACCCCATGGGCCCGCGCGCATCGACCAGCTTGCCGATCGCCGGCGGGATGATCATGACCAGAAGCGTGATCGGCATCAGCATCAGGCCGGCGGCATAGGCGGGCATACCCTGGATGTTGATCAGATAGAGCGCCGGCATGAACGTACCGATCCCGATGAAGCCGCCCAGCCCCAGTCCGGCGAACACCGAACTGATGAACCAGGGGTGGCGGAATAGCTTGAAGTCGACGATCGGTGAGGCGACCCGCTGCTCTGCGACGACGAAACCGACGAGGCAGACGAGCGTCGCGGCATAGAGCGCGATCATCACGCCCGAACCCCAGCCCCAGGTGTTGCCCTGCATGATGGCCAGCACCATCACGCCGATGCCCGGTATCAGGAACGCAAGGCCCCACACGTCGATCTTCTCGGCGACTAGGCGCGGCGTTTCCGGAACCGCGCCCCGGCAGACCAGAAAACCGGCGATGATAACGGGAATGTTGACGTAGAACGCCCAGCGCCACGACAGGAACGACAGAAAGAAGCCGCCGATGACCGGGCCGATCGCCATGCCGACGGCAGTGATGCTCATGAAGAAACCCATCGCCCGGCCGCTTTCTTCCTCTGGAAAGGCGTGGGTCACCAGCGACGCGGCGCAGGCAAGGCCGACGGCGGCGGTTGTGCCCTGCACCGCGCGCGCGGCGATCAGGATCTCAGGGTTCGGCGCCGCGCCGCACACAGCCGAGGCGACGCCGAAGATCGCCGTACCGATGTAGAGCACGCGCCGGCGGCCATAGATGTCGCCCAGACGCCCCATGGTCACCATGAACATGGCCAGCGTCATGAAGAAGACGTTCATGACCCATTGCAGTTGGCCGACGCTTGCCAGGAGATCGGCCTGGATGCCCGGCAGGATCGTGTTGACGATGCCGTAGTCCATGAAAACGATGAACGACAGCAGGCTGATGCCGACCAGCGCCCGCCACTTCTTCGCGTAACGATCGTCCATGAATCCCCCCAAGCAAGGCAGTCACTCTACGCGACGGCGGGTATCACGCAAAGACGCGCCGCATCATGGCGTCAGAACGTCCGCCGCATCGCCAAGCGCGACGACCTGCTGGCTGCCGTCGCGCCGGCGCAACGACACCGTGTTGTCGCGCGCTTCCCGTTCACCGACGGCGGCCAAGACGGGGATGCCCATGGTGCGTGCGTCGATGATCTTCTTGGCGATGCGGTCGGACCTGAGGTCGAGCGCGACGCGTAACCCGTCGGCCTCAAGGCCGCTCGCGACGTCGCGGGCGTAGTCCAGGGAAGCGTCGGTGATGTTGGCGACAACCACCTGATCGGGCGCCAACCACAAGGGCAGGTCGCCGCCGTGGTGTTCCAGCAGCATGCCGATGAAACGTTCGATGCTGCCCAACACGGCATGGTGAATCATCACCGGGCGTGCGCGCTGTCCATCGCTGTCGATGTAGTTGGCGTCGAGCCGCTCGGGCAGCACCAGGTCAAGCTGCACGGTACCGCACTGCCAGTCGCGGCCGTGACTGTCGCGCAGGTGAAAGTCCAGCTTCGGGCCATAGAACGCGCCTTCGCCGGGATCGATCCGGTAGTCGAGCTCGGCCGCCCGGGCCGCCGCTTCCAGGGCGGCTTCGGCGCGGTCCCAGGCATCGTCCGATCCCGCGCGTTTGTCAGGCCGTGTCGAGAACGCCACCACGATCTCGCGGAAGCCGAAATCGTCATAGATCGCGAACAGCATGCGGCAGAACCGCGCGACCTCGGCCTCGATCTGGTCGGGCGCGCAGAAGATGTGCGCGTCGTCCTGCACAAACGAGCGTGTGCGCATCAGCCCGTAGAGCGCGCCGGACGGCTCGTTGCGGTGGCAGGCGCCGAACTCGGCAAGCCGCAAGGGAAGGTCGCGGAACGAGCGCACCCGTTTGTTGAACACCTGGACGTGCGCCGGACAGCTCATCGGTTTCAGCGCGTGGGCCCGTTCGTCGTCGTCATCGATAACGAACATGTTGTTGGCGAACTTCTCCCAATGGCCGCTCTTCTCCCATAGGTCGCGCGCCAGAAGCTGCGGCGTGCGGATCTCGCGGAAGCCCGCCTGCTTCATGCGCCCGCGGATGTAATCCTCGATGATGCGGTAAAGCACGAAGCCGCGGGGGTGCCAGAACACCATGCCCGGACCTTCCTCCTGCTGGTGGAACAGGTCCATGCGGTTGGCGATGGCTCTATGATCGTTGTCGTCCATGTCTCGTCTCCGTTGTCGTCAGGACGCGGACGGAGGCCGGACACAAAAAAGCCCCGTCCGTCGCCGGCGGGGCCAATGGGTGTGTATTCGATCTAAGCGGCGTTCAGCGCGCGCGACAACCCAGCGGCCCGCCAAAGCGGGTCGTCGTGGTCGTCCACGTTTGTGCAATTATGCCGAACATGGCGGTTCACATAAGGTTGTCAGCGGACTGTGTCAACCGATCACCGTCTTTGGAGTGATCGACAGTGGCGGTCAGCCGGCGTAAACAGAACACGAGCGCACTGTCACAGGCCTGTTCTGGGCCGCAACGCCGAATCCTCGGCAAGATTGATCAACAAGAACCATGCAAGGGGAAGCCATGCTCATCTCACGTATCTCTTGCGCCGCGTTTGCTGGTGCACTCGTCGCGTCTTTTCTCGTCAGCGGTACAGCACGTGCCGACGCTGTTGCGGCCTTGGTTGAGGAATGTCTCGTTCAGTTGGGCATGACAGAGAGCGCCTGCGAATGCCTTGGCGATAGCGCTGCGGACGAGCTAAGCCTGGACGAACAGGATTTCGTGCTGGCGCTTGTTTGGGGCGACGACGCCATGGCCGAGGAGATCGCGCAGGATCTCACCGACGAGGAAATCGACTATTCCCTCGCCTGGATGGATCAAGTGCCGGCCGAATGCGAGTTCGAGTAAACGCGCGTCAATCAGACGACCGCCATGGTCGCCGAACGGCAATGTGAGGAAACACCATGACCCAACCATCGTATTCCTTGGCGACCGTGGCGGGCGCGGCTCTTGTCATGGCTCTTGCTGTGGGGGTTCGCGCCGAAGCCGCTGATCCGCTGGTCGAGGCATGTCTCGGTCAGCTTGAGTTGACGGAGACGGTATGTGACTGCATCGCTAAGAGCGCGGACGAGAAGCTGTCTGACAGCCAGCGGCTCTATGTGATCGCTGAACTCAACGGGGACACCACGACGTCCAGCCAACTCGAAGGCGAGATGACGGATGCCGAGGTCTTTGATGTCGGTGATTGGATGGACAACGCGCCGTCAATTTGCGAGTTCGACTGACAAGGTGGTTGTGTCGTCCCGCGGCGGCCTCTCGTCGTTCGACAGATCGGTTGTCGCGGCCTAAAAGGTCACGTGAGCGTCCATGCTGATCAGCGATAGGGGAAAGATCATGATTCTGTCACACCGTCTCGGCGCCGCCATGGTGGGCGTCTTCCTGGCTTCCGGCTTCGCGGCCGGCCAGGCCCTTGCCGATGCCGCCGACGACCTTGTGGACGAATGCCACATTCAGCTTGATCTTTCCGACAGCGGTTGCGCGTGTATCGGTGAGAGCGCGCGCCGCGATCTCTCGGAGACCCAGCAGGAGTTCGTCCTGGCCCAGGTCACCGACGACAAGGCCGCGTCCGATAGCCTGATGCAGGGCATGACGGTTGAAGAGATGACCGAGGCTGCCGAGTGGATGATGAGCGCGCCCAGCAACTGCGAGCAGCCATAGAGCTTCTGCCCGTTTTGGCTGGTTGAGGCTGAAGCGGCGGCTTAGACTGCTGCCCAGTTCTCGGTGATCGCTGACCAGGATGCGGGCGGTCAGAACCTGCATGTCCATGCATATCGACGTAATCGACGACTTCTCCTCCATTGACGACCTGCGCGGCCAGTGGGACGCGGTCTATGATGCGGACCCCGACGCGCAGTTCTTTCTCTCGTCGACCTGGATCTTTCATTGGATGGTGTCGGCGCTCAGCAACGGCATCGTGCTCGCGGCGCGGCCGGGGCCCGAGGGGTCGGACTATGTCGCCTTCTTTCCGCTGCGCTTCCGCACCTGGATGAAGAAGGGCGGCGGTTTCTACAGCGTGGTCGACATGGCTGGCCAGGGCATCGCCGACTACAACGGCGCGATCTGCCGGCCCGAACACGACGCTGAGGTCTTTCCGGCGTTTGCCGAGCAGATCAAGAGCTTCAAATGGACGGAGTTCAGTCTCAATTTCCTTCGCATGTCGGAGGCGCGCGCGGACTTGCTGCTCGGTGGCTTCTCGCCAAAGGCTTTCCGTATCAAGGATGAGAGCAAACTCGCCATATCCGGTGGCATCGACCATGCGGTAGCGCCCTATGTCGACCTTGGCGATGATTGGGAAACCCATCTGGCGACCGCGATGAGCGCCAACGCGCGGCAAAAGGCGCGGCGGCTTCTAAGAAAGATCGAAAACTCCGAAACCCTGCGCATCACGCACGCGGACGCGACGACCTTTACCCGCGATATCGATATCCTGTTGCGCTTCTGGCAAACCAAATGGGCCCAGGAGAAGGGCAAGGCGTCGGTTGCGCTTGTGGATGTTATCCGCGACATGGCGGCTCACTGTTTCGAGCAAGGCAAGCTCTTCGTGCCGATACTGTGGGACGGCGACCGCGCTCTTTGCGCCCTCGCCATCCTGGTCTGCGACAACAAGAAGTCCTATCTGTTCCTGCTGACCGGCCGCGACGAAACCTATGACGATCTGGCCGTCGGCTATGCCCTGCATGCCCATGCGATCCGGCACGCGATCGAGCATGGCTTCAAGGTTTATGATTTTCTGCAGGGAAACGATCGCTACAAGTACTCGTTCGGGGTCAAGGAGCGGACGCTCATCAACAAGGCGGTCGTACGCAAGACGCAGAACCAAACGCTGGACATGCGTTGTATCGACGCGGCCCTGGTGCGCGCCCGTTCGTTGCAAAAGGACGGCAAGAACGCGGAAGCAGAACGCGGTTACCGCCAGATCATGCAGCTCGACCCGCAATGTGCCGCCGCAGTCTATGGCTTAAGCGGTCTGCTTTCGGCAAAGGGCGACCATGCACAAGCCCAGCGCCTGATCAAGACGCTTGAGGAAAGTGGATAGAGCCAAACGGGCCCGTGACCCCCTCGCCAAACCACAAGATACCGTCAGATCACTCGCGGTTGGGATACGAGTTGCAAAAGCCCCGATAGTTCGACATAGGGGCGGGCGGACTTCTCAGGTACGGGGTGGATTGGGTGGACGGTTTTTTCGGGCTGGCGTTGGAGAACTTGGGATCGCCGCTGATCCTGGCATTCGTGTTGGGTGTTGTCGCCGCCTTCGCGCGCTCCGAGTTGACCTTTCCCGAAGCCGCGGCCAAGGCGCTCTCGATCTATCTGCTTTTTGCCATCGGATTCAAAGGCGGGGTTTCCGTCGCCGAACACGGCATCGATTTTCACCTCGGCTCGACACTCGCCGCCGGCATCATTCTCTCGGCCGGCCTGCCGTTCATCGCCTTTGGTCTGCTGCGGGCGATGACGCGGTTGGACCGCACCAACGCGGCGGTGGTCGCCGCGCACTACGGCTCGATCTCCATCGTCACGTTTGTCGCCGGCAGCTCCATCCTGGAAACCCAGGGCATCGCCGCTGAAGGTTTCATGGTCGCCGTCGCCGCCGCCATGGAGGCGCCGGCGATCCTTTCGGCGCTTTGGCTGCTCAGCTCCGGCGGCAAGTCGCGTATGGATGGCGCCCTGTGGCGCGAAATTCTGCTTAACGGCTCGATCGTGCTTTTGGTCGGGGCCTTTGCCATCGGCATGATCACCGGACCCGACGGCCTTGCCGAGATAGAGGCGTTCATGGTCGCCCCGTTCAAAGGCGCGCTTTGCCTCTTCCTGCTCGACATGGGCCTGATCGCCGGGCGTGGCTTGCGGGAAAGCCGTCGCCTCATGACCCCGGGCTTGCTTTTCTTCGGTATCCTGATGCCGCTGATTGGCGCGCTGTTCGGCGCCGGGGCAGGGGTGTTGTTGGGCCTCTCGACCGGCGGGGTGATGTTGTTGATGGTGCTGTCGGCCTCGGCGTCCTATATCGCCGTCCCGGCCGCCATGCGGGTCGCCGTGCCGGAAGCCGATCCGGCCGTCTACCTTACCCTGTCGCTGGGGGTTACGTTCCCGTTCAACCTGATCCTCGGGCTACCCATCTATCTGGCCGTCGCCCGGGCCTTTACGGGGGGCTGACACCATGGAAACTCATGATGCCAAACGTGTTGCCATCATCATCGAAGCGCCGATGAAGAGTCGGCTGACCGACGCGATAGAGGCCGCCGGCGTGACCGGCTATTCGATCCTGCCGGTCATCGGCGGCTCCGGGCGCTCGGGCCACTGGAGCAGCGAGGGCCAGGTCGGGCGCGCCGGTGGCATGGTCCAGGTCGTCTGCGTCATCCGGCCCGACCGGCTCGATGGCCTCCTGGATTCGATCTTCCAGGTTGTCGAGCGCCATATCGGCGTGGTCGCCGTCAGCGACTGTCAGGTGCTGCGCGCGGAACGTTTCTGATAAGCTGGTCTGCGGAAGGGTCGAGGGGGGCTCCATGACCAACACCACGGCACCGCCATCAAAGGCGGTGTTGCTGCCCGAGCATTTGTTTCGCGGTTACCGTCGTTTTCGCCAGGCGCGCTACGCCGAGGAGGCGGCGTTGTTCCGCGAACTCGCCGAAGGCCAGTCGCCGCGCACCATGATCATCGGCTGCGCCGACAGCCGGGTCGACCCGGCGACGATCTTTGCGGCCGCGCCGGGCGAGCTCTTCGTCGTGCGCAATGTCGGCGCCATCGTGCCGCCCTGCGACCTCCACCATCCGGAGACCGGCTCGTTCCACGGCACGTCCGCGGCCCTGGAGTTTGCCGTGACCGTTTTGGGTGTGAGCGAGATCGTCGTCATGGGCCATGGGTCGTGCGGCGGCGTGGCGGCAGCACTCGCGGCTGAGAACGCGCCGCAGGGCCGGTTCATCGGCCCCTGGGTCGACTTGCTCGCGCCGGCGCGCGACCAGCTGCGCGCGTGTGGAGAACATCTCAGCGCCTCCGAACGCCAACGTACGCTAGAGCACTTGGCCGTCGAACAATCGCTTCGTCATCTGACGACGTTCCCCTTTGTCACCGACGCGATCGACGCCGGACGTCTGGAACTGCACGGTGCGTGGTTCTCGATCGCCGAAGGCGAACTTCACTGGCTCGACAAGGAATCCGGTGACTTCATGCCGGTCAACGCCAGCTGACGTCAGGGCTGTGCGCAACCATCTGCCGTGAGGACGAAAATGCCTGCTCCAAGTCCAGATCTACTGCGAGGTAACGTGCCGAAATTGCAATTTGCCGCCATCGTCCTTTCCGTCTTTGTGATGCTCGGTGCCCCTATCAATGCCGCGCTGGCCCGCAACAGTCAGGTCAACCTGACGATCGAAGAGGGTGTTCCCGCAGGCGGGCAGGTCGACCATGACACGACCGTGGGCAGCATGGTGGTGATCAGGGTGACGTCGGATCGAACCGCGGTCGTCTACATGGAAGAGTTCAACCTCGGTATTCAAGTAGGACCGCACGAGCCCGCCGACATGATCGTCGACGCCTCGCGTCCCGGCCGCTTCCCTCTGACATTGCGCACCTATGGCGGCGATCCGTTCGATGGCGAGCCGCTGCTCTATCTCAACATCTTCCCGGACTGACGGTTAAGTCATCGGATGGCAAGGGGCGCGACGTCTCGCCGTTGACTCACATGTATATTTGCGCGATTATGCAAATATGAGATCAGAAAACGCCATCGACGCCTTGTTGGCTCTGGGGCAGGAGACCCGCCTGGCGGCCTACCGTCTGCTGGTCGAGCATGAGCCTCACGGTCTGCCGTCCGGCGAAATCGCGGCCAGGCTCGGCGCCAACGCCTCGACCGTGTCGCGCCACCTGGCCCAGCTCGAACGGGCGAAACTGCTGCGTTCGTGGCGCGAGCAGCGCCAGATCATGTATGCGATCAACCACGACGGCACCGAGCAGCTGCTGCGTTTCCTGACCGAAGACTGCTGCAAGGTGCATCACGCATCGCCGCACACCACGTCACGCCGCGCATCAAGCAAGCGTCGCGAGCCCGCTCGCGCCCGCTGATAGGAGCACCCCCATGTACCGACTTCACATGCACGTTTCCGTCCCCGATATGGACGAAGCCATTCGTTTCTACGGCAACCTCTTCAACGCGCCGCCGACCACGGCACGAGACGACTATGCCAAATGGCTGCTGGACGACCCGCGCATCAACTTCGCGGTCAGCCTCAACACCAGTCCCGACCGTACCGGTCTGGACCACGTCGGTATCCAGGCTGACACCAGGGACGCGTTCTCGGCCCTCGACCAGCGCCTGCGACAGAACGAACCGACCGCCGACGCGGAAGGTTGCGTCCACTGTTGCTACGCGATCTCCGACAAGACCAGCATCGTCGATCCGGCGGGTCTCGTTTGGGAGACCTATGTGACCCACGGTGCAAGCGAGCACTGGAAGACAAGGCCGGTAGAGCCCGGTCACCCGGCCCTCGACTAACGCTTGCGGCAAGGGGTTTGTGACATGACCAGCGGCGCGCCGGGCATAGAGGTTTACTGGGGCAGTGGCAGCCCCTTTGCCTGGCGCGTCCTCCTGACCGCGGCGCTGAAGCAGATCCCCTATACCTCGCACCAGCTTCAGTTCTCCCAGAAGGACCATAAGGCGCCGGCTTACCTGGCGCTCAACGACCGCGGCGAGGTGCCGGTGCTGCGCGACGGCGACGTCACGCTCACCGAGTCCATCGCGATCATGACCTATCTCGATGCCCGCTTCCCCGATCCCCCGCTGTTCGGCGCCGATGCGGTGGCGACGGCAGAGATCTGGCGCTGGGTCTTCGCCACCGTCTATCACATCGAGCCCAACGCCAACCGCATCATTGGTCCGGCCTTCGCCCGCGCGATCGACGATCACGCCGACGACATGCGCGCCGCCGCCGGCGACCTGCACGCGGAGTTCGCCCGCTTCGAAGCCGTCTTGGGTGAGCGCCCCTGGCTTGCCGGCGAGACGGTGAGCGCCGCCGACATCGTCGCCCACACCTATGGCGCCTTCTTCCTGCGCATCGCCGCACGCGACACCCTGCGCCACCTCGACCTCGGCTTCGATACGCTCGGCGACCGCTATCCCAACGTCGATGCATGGCGTTTGCGCACGACCGAACTGCCGGGCTACGACGCCGCCTATCCGCCGCATTGGCGAGACGGCAGCGCATAAGCCGCTTCCGGACATCCTTGACCGTGTTAGCCTGGCGCCGGTCAACCAGGAGTACGGTATGAATCTTGCGGAGTACGCGTCCTATGACGCGACCGGTCTGGCGCGGCTGGTGCGCGATGGTGAGGTGACGGCGGGCGAGTTGCAGCGGCTGGCGGTCGCGGGCGCGGAGGCGGTCAATCCTGACCTTAACGCCGTCATCGAGATCTTCGAGGACCGGCGCGGCGGCATCGAGGCCGACGCGGTGCCCGACGGCTCGTTTCGCGGCGTTCCCTACTTCATCAAGGATCTCGGTTGCGCGGAAGCCGGCCGCACGCGAGAGTCGGGCAGCCGCCTGGCCGCGGGCTTCGTCGCGCGCGACGATACGGAGACGATGCGCCGCGTCCGCGACGCCGGCTTGGTGTCGTTGGGACGCACGACGACGCCTGAGTTTGGCGCGACCGGCACCACGGAATCCGTTCTGACCGGCGCGACATGCAACCCGTGGAACACCGGCCACAGTTCCGGCGGATCCAGCGGTGGCTCCTCGGCGATCATCGCGGCGGGCGTGGTGCCGATGGCCAGCGGCGGCGATGGCGGCGGGTCGCTGCGCATCCCGGCCAGCGCCTGCGGCCTTGTCGGCCTTAAACCGTCACGCGGTCGGGTGACGAAGGCGCCCGGCGGCTCAGTTCTGGTGTCGCCGCTTCCCATCGAACTTGGCATGACGCGCAGCGTGCGTGACACCGCCGGACTGCTCGACGCCATGCACGGTCCGGCGCCGGGTGAGGCATTTGTGATCGCGCCGCCCTTTCGTCCCTATGTTCAGGAAGTCGGCGCGCCGACCAGGACGCTCAGGATCGGCATGTCGACCCAGCCTTGGGGACCCTATGCACCCGATCCCCAAGTCGTCGAAGCGGTGCAGAAGACGGGGACGCTGCTCGAAAGCATGGGCAACAAGGTCGAAGAGGCGAGCCCCGCGATCAGCTTCGAAAGCTACTTCACGACCTTCGCCGATCTCTGGTGTTCGGCCAAACCGGCCATGCTGGGCGCAGTCGCGGCGGAGACCGGACGGCCCATCGACGACACGACCGTCGAACCCAACGTGCTCGCCATGTACGAGCGCGGTCTTGGCATGAGCGCCACCGACCTCATCCTGGCGCTTGACCGGGTCAACACGATCAGCCGCCAAATGGCGGGTTTCTTTGACACCTACGATGTGTTGATGACGCCGACCATTGCGCGTCCGCCGGCGCCCCTCGGCACGGTTGATCTAAACCACGCGGGCGAGGACATGCAGGCGATCATGGATCGCCTCATGGGTTACTTCTGCTACACGCCACTGATCAACATGACCGGCCAGCCGGCCATCAGTTTGCCGTTGCACTGGACGGCGGACGGTCTTCCGGTCGGCGTGCATTTCGTCGCGCGCTTCGGCGCGGAGGATCTTCTGCTGCGTCTGGCCGGTGCGCTCGAGGTCGCGGCGCCGTGGCGCGATCGCCGCCCGCCGGTCCACGTCGCCAGCACTTGATCACACGGCAGCCCGCCGGTTCTTGGCGATCAGCAAAAGGGTGGCCAGAACGCCTGCGGCGGGCAGGATCATCAAGGAGGGTGCCTCCAGGATCCAGCCCGTCGCCATGGCGACCAGACACCAAAGGCAAGGCAGCACGATCAGGTGCCATGGCGCGCGGGCGCGCACGAGGAGCAAAAGCGCGAGCGTGAAGAGGGCGGTCGGATCGGGCATCAGGCCAGGCAGTTCGGCCGCCGCCAAGCCGTCGCCGAACAGTCCCGTGGCCAGAGGCGCGACAAGCAGCGCCACGAGCGCCAAGATCAGGCCCGCCCAGCCATAGAAACTGCCGTCCCAAAGGAACCAGACGTTGCCGCGCAGGGCGAGGGTCCACAGCAGCAACAGGGCCTGGGCGACGAAGCACCAGCCATAGATCGGCGCCGCGAAGTTGAGTGGCGCGAAGTAGCCGAGGTGAAAGACCACGCCGCAGGTGAGCCAGCCGCCGGCAAGGACCAGGCCAGCCAGGCGTCCGGCCTGCGCGAACGGCTTGAAGGGAAGGGCGACCAACGCGGCGGCCAGAACGAAGACGGCCAGCTGCGCCGGCCATAGCGCCCGGTTCACCTGCCCATAGAGACTGATCAGTGTGTCGGCGTCGAACGGCAGCATCGTCCGCTAGATCGACAGGCTCTCCACATAGTCGACCATCCGCTGACGTGTCGCCGCATCTGGCAGCACGCCATAGAGCGCGCCCATGTTCTCGTCCATGTGGTCGACCCGGGAGGTCGCGGGGATCGCGCAGGTGATCGCGGGGTGCGAGACGATGAACTTCAGGAAGAACTGTGCCCAGTTTTCGACGCCGAGCTCGCCGGCCCATTCGGGCAGAGGCTGCTCGCCGAACATCTCGAACAGCGTCCCGCCCTGGAACGGCCGGTTGGCGACCACGGCAACGCCGCGCTCGGCAGCCAGCGGCAACAGGCGCTGCTCGGCCTGGCGCTGCATGATGTTATAGGTCAATTGAATGAAGTCGATCGGCTGGGTCTCGAGGATCTCCTCGAACTCCTCATGGCGGCGGCCGTGAGACGTGGTGATGCCGATGTACTTCAGTTCGCCTCGGGCCCGGTCCTCCAGCAGGGTCTCCATGTGACCCTCCCAGTTGACGAGATTGTGGACCTGGATCAGATCGAAGCTGTCGACGCCCCAAAGCTGGCGCGCCTCGGCCATCTGGGCCGGACCGTCGGACTGCAGCAGCGTCCAGACCTTGGTCGCGGAGAACAGGTTTTCGTTGTTCACCGTGTGATCCAGGCAATAGCCGATCACTTCCTGGGCGGTACCGTACATGGGCGATGAATCGACCATCGCGCCGCCCAGATCAAAGAAGCGTTGCAGCACCTGGGCGCGCTCGTCGCGCAGGTTTTCGTCGTCTCCGACATTAAAGGTGATCCAGCTTCCCATGCCGATCACCGGCAGTTCCTGGCCAGAGCTGGGGATGACGCGCGTCAGCTGGTCTTCACCGCCAGCCCACGACAGACGCCCAGGCAACGTCGCCCCCAATGTCGCTCCGCCAGCCGATGCGAGTAGGTCTCGCCGGCTTAACGCCATGTTTTTCCTCCGCAATCCGAGCCTCTACCCCGTGCATTTGGGTGCACGCGATGGTGTTGCCACCGTGCTCAGCTGCAATTCCTGTTCACATTTACGCGCTCTGTTCCGGTCCGGATGACGGTTGTAAATCCCGCCGAGAGCCAGCCGAAATCTTGCCCTTATCGTTCTCCGCCAGGACCGGCTTGTCGATAATCAAGAGGGAGTATGCGTGACATGCCACCTTTGAGCAGGTTGCGGCCGGCACGGTTTTGCCATTAGCGACTCAAATGGCAGGCACCAGCCGCTCGCGATCGAGATAGAACCAGTCCATCCATGGCGTTTCCAAGCCGGCGCGAAACGCGGCGCGCGCGGCGTCGCCACCTTGGGTGTCGCCGTCGCTGCGTAGCGCCGCCTTTGCCGCCAAGTCTGCTTCCATCGCATCGGGATCGACGTCGTTGACGGCCATCAACTGACCGATGCGAAAGCAGGTTTGAAAGATCAGGGTGTCGTTGTCGTCGGCGGGACCATCGCCGAGCCGCCAGAGTTCATAGTCCAGAACGTCACGCGCTAGCGGCCCTGGTGACAGAAAGTTGGTGTAGGCGAGCGTGCCGCGCACGGTCATGCCCAGTTTCGTCACCACGTTGACCGAGGCGGGGTTGAGTTTGGTCGAGATGATCGCCGAGGCTCCGGCCAGCGATGTCGTCTCGAACAACCAATCGATGGCCGCGCGTGCGGCTTCCTGGCCCAGACCCACGCCCCAGACGTCGCGCGCCAGGCCATAGAGGATCTCCGGTTCCTGCGCGTCGATATCCGGCGGCACGAAACCGCACCAGCCGATCACCCTGTCGGGAGCGGCGACCGTCTCGTCGCGAACACGAAGCGCCCACACACCATAGCCCTTCTCGTCCCACGTGCTGTTGTGCCAGGCGATGCGGTTTTGCGCCGTCGCCGCGCAACGTTCGCTCGATGATCCGTTGGCGGTGATGTGCCGGGTCACTTCCGGGTCGGCCAGGATGGCGGCCAGGTCGTCGGCGTCACTCTCACGGAAGCGGTCGAAACGCAGGCGTTGTGTCATGGGCGCGGCGGCGAGAAGAGGCATGGCTTAACCGTCGTCAGCAGCTTCGATGGTGGCGCAGCATATCGATCCTGCGCGCAATGTCGCCGATTTCGCCGCGTGCGATGCCTGGCACAGACCTGGGATCGGATGCATCGCCAATATTTTGTGTTGCCATGGTTGGAATTGTCACAACATGCTGCCATATCGCAGCGGCGACCATCGGCTTCAGCGGGGATTTTGCCGACCATGCTCAATCTGCCATTCGGCCGGCCGGGCCAGTTCTACAAGGGCAACCTCCACACCCACTCGACCAACTCCGACGGCGTCCACGCGCCGGACAAGGTATGCGCGGCCTACCGCGATGCCGGTTACGACTTCCTGGCGCTCTCCGACCATTTCATGGAGTGCTACGGCTATCCCGTGTCCGACACCCGCGATTACCGCACCAAGGACTTCACCACCATCATCGCCGCGGAGCTTCACGCGCCGCGTACCGAGGTCGACGAGATCTGGCATGTCCACGGCATCGGCCTGCCGCTCGATTTCGAACCCAACAAGCCTGACGAGACAGGGCCGGAGCTTGCCGAGCGCGCTTTTCAGGCCGGCGCCTTTGTCGGCATCGTCCACCCGTCCTGGTACGGGCTGACCCACAACGACGCGCGCCAGATCCCGAACGCCCACGCGATCGAGATCTACAACCACGGCAGCGCCATCGAGGTCGATCGCGGCCATGACTGGCCGTTTCTGGACGTGCTGTTGAACGAGGGCTGGCGGCTCAGCGGCTACGCCACCGACGACGCCCATCAATTGACCCATGACTGGCTCGGCGGCTGGGTCATGGTGCACGCCGAGGAACTGGACCCCGATGCGCTGACTGAATCGTTGAAGGCGGGGCGCTACTACTCAAGCCAGGGCCCGGAGATCCACGGCGTCGACGTTGACGAGGACGAGGTCACGATCCGCTGCTCGCCCGCCGCGGTCATCTCGCTGCAGGGCCGGGGCTCGAAGTCGGCCATGGTCATGGGCGATGACATGGAGCAGGCGACCTTGCCGCTGAAACGGCTGAAGGACAGCTGGTTCCGCGTCACGGTCGCCGACAAGGCCGGTAGGCGCGCCTGGTCGAACCCGATCTGGCGCGACTAATCACGGCACCGCCGGCATGACGGATGTCGCGGCCGTCCTCGATCGCCTGAGGGCGATGCGCAACGCCGAGAACGTCGCGGGCATGGCGCGCTTCGGCATCAACCCCGAGGGCACCCTCGGCATTTCCGTCGCCGACCTGCGTGAAATCGCTAGGGGACTGGGCCGCGACCACGGGCTTGCCGAGGCGCTGTGGCAAAGCGGCATCCACGAAGCCCGCATCCTGGCCGTCCTGGTCGACGATCCCAAGCAGGTCGACGAGGATCAGGCCGAGCGCTGGGTCGTCGACGTCGATTCCTGGGATGTCTGCGACCAGCTTTGCATGGGCCTGTTGCGCAAGACGCCCTTCGCGCACGCCAAGGCGAAAGCGTGGTGCAGGCGCAAGGAAACCTTCGTGCGCCGCGCTGGCTTCGCGCTGATCGCGACGCTCTCCGTGCATGACAAGAAGGCGCCCGACAAGGTTTTTCTGGCCTATCTGCCGCTCATCCGCGGCGCCGCCACCGACGAGCGCAACTTCGTCAAGAAAGCCGTCAACTGGTCGCTGCGCCAGATCGGCAAGCGCAACGCCGCGCTCAACGCGAAAGCCCTGGCACTCGCCGAAGGCCTCATCGCCATGGACAATAAGACCGCCCGCTGGATCGGCCGAAACGCCCGCCGCGAACTGACCAGCGACGCCGTTCAGGGACGTTTGGGCACCAAATGCGCCATCGGAAGACCATTTGATTAGACCAAATCGCTCAGGTCGCTGCACGGATCGGACGGACGCCATTCGGTGCGGTTGTATCGAAGGTCCGGATTGAGCCCAAATTTACCAATGCTGCACAATGCACGAACGGCAGGACTAGCGTTATCGTCTTGTTGCCTGAAAGCTATTTGCGGCTCACTGCATAGTGCTCCAAGAACATGTCCAAGCAGTCCGACATTACACCATCTGTGTTTTGTTTTGAGCCAAACATGAACTCTGGCGCGTAGAAGAACTCTCTGATGAGGCCGTGCAACTGCCGTGACGCATAGTGCGCATCCCCGGCGCGAATAGCCCCCGCCTCCATTGCTTCTGCGATTAACCGAGTGACGGGGTTTTGGAACTTCGCGATTTCTGCGACATAGGCTTTCGACCGTTCTTGATCGATCAGCATTTCGGCGGTCACCATCCGTGTGATTGCGATTGTATCCGGCTCTGTCAGCTTCTCGACATATTCGGTGACCAATTCTTCCAATTGCTCTTTCAGATCGCGTTCGGGATCAAAAGGAGCATGACCGATGGCACCCTTCTTCTTGATCATCGCCTCTGAGATTTCCTTAAACAGAGCTTCTTTGCTGTCGAAGTGTTTGTAGAGCGTGCGACTCGAAACACCCGCATTGCTGGCAATGCGGGTCGTCTTTGCCCCTCGAAAGCCGTGTTCCTGAAACTCTCTTACCGCTGCTGCGAGAATATTTTTGCGTTTCTTATCAGTTAGTTTCACGTCTTTTCCTTCGTTGAGCGAGGAAAAATGTAAAAAGGCTGTTTACAATCTATTCTCTCGTCAATAAGTAAACAGCGTGTTTACAAAAGTATACCCTCAGATCCGATGATCTGTCGGTAGCAACTTTGATCAAAGGAAGAATGCTATGCGCTCAATCACTGCTCTATGCACTGCTGCTCTCATGACCACAGCCGCGCCAGCTTTCGCCGAAGAGGATAAATCTCTGGGCCAGCCCATCACCTCTGAGAACATTGTCGATGTTCTCGAGATTCAACGGGTCGTCACTAACCTGACGCTCGCCGTGGACACTGCGAAATGGGACGTCGTCGCAGACCTCTTGGAGCCAGAACTCGAAACTACGATTGGAGAGCCTGTAAACGCCCCGTCGGTGATGAAGACAGAGGACGAAATTCTGGCACGGTGGAGAGGCTTCTATGAATCTGCAGAGCGGATTGTCATCCATCACGTGACGTCAAATGAACGCATTTACTTCAATGATGCTGACAATGCTGATGTCTACAGCAAAGGCGTGATCGTGCTTGAGAACACCCCTGCAGGGCAATACACCGAAGACGGCGGTATGCTGCGCGGCTATCGTTGGGTGAACTATGAATTCGGTGTCACCAGAACCGATGCCGGTTGGAAAGTAAACAAGGTCAACGTCGAGTACCTTGTCCAAGAGTTTGAGTCTTTCCCACCCTCGAACTGAGTTGAGTCCCAGTTCCAATAGCGCCGCATCGCCGTCGTGAGCTAAGCGGTGCCACGGATGTTGGCCTCTATGGCACCTCGAAGAAAACGAATGAACACCACCCACCTCAACCTCGTCATAATCTTCGTTGTTCCGGACGACAGACGGCCTCACTTTGAAGAAGTCAACGCCGAACAGCGTCAATTCTCAGCGATAGGAGATGGCACCACTGTCTACGAAACTCACCGCCACGCTAATGGCTCATTCTGCCATATCGAGCGATAGTCCGATGAGGTTGTCCTCGGATCAAACACCCAAAACACTGCACCTCTCTTGCAGGAGTGGACGGCCACCGTTGATCTAAAACAGACCGTTGCCGTGGGGCCGCCAAGCGAAGCCATGGTGAAGCAGTTCGATCTGGAGCAGCACAAGTTGCCTTACGCGCAGACTTAGAGAGGCAAAGGGTTTTGGAGTGCAGGCGTAGGTCTCGGCTCTTCCGGTTGGGAAAAGCACGCGCATACATCGAAGTTCGCAAGGACCGCTATGTCCCGCGTAGCAAATGTTCGTGTGGCATTGGAGTAAGGCTGAGACCCACCGACCGGTGAGCTAACAGTGGATCATCAATTGCTATAGTCTGAACCCCGAGAAGAAGTTGAGGATGGAGTATGCAGACTCGATCATCTGATGGGGAAATCAGCCCGGTTTCAGCCAAGCTGGAACGATGGCGAAACGTCCCCGCAACTCTTCCAAGCAGACTTTGCCGCCGCGTTAGCGCGCAGAAGGTGCTCCTAGTGCGAGACGAACACCGCGCCGGGGAAGCGTTGCAGCAGTTCTTGCGCGTGACTGCCGAAGCGTTGCACGGCCAGGAAGCGTTTGTAGCTTGAGCCGATGACAATCGCTTCCGCGCCAACCTCCTCGGCGGCGCCGAGCAGGGCGCCGGTGCGGTCGGCCGGGCGTTCGATGATCTCGGTCGATGTCTGGCGGCCATAGGACTGGGCGAACTCGGCTGCGTGCTCCAGAAGCTGCTCGGCCGGCTCGCCCGTTTTGACCGGCGCCGAGGTCACCAGGTGCAGCGCCGCCTCGGGCCAGATGTTCATCTGTAAGAGGTTCTTCATCGACTTCGCGCATTCCAGCGAGCCGGACATCGCGACCATGACGGTCTTGGGCGCGGCCGCCGCGCCTGGCGGGACGGCGATGACCGGGCGAACACCGCTGGCGATCAGGCGCAACACCGCCGTCACCTGCATGGCCGTGCGCTCACCGGGTGGCCACGGACGGTTGGCCATCAAAAAGAGGTCCTGGAAGCGCCAGGCGTCCTGCAGCACGTCGGCGCTGTCGCCTTCCAGTTTCATTTCATGGAACGGCACGCCCGCTGCCTCGACCGCCTTGCGCAGCGGCGCCATGTGGACGTCCGCCTGATCGCGCGCGGCCGCCAGCTCGCTCTCGCGCTGTTTGATTTGCGACGAGTAGACGCCGGTCACTGCCGGTGACACGGGCGCGATGCGGTCGGCATCGACCACGGCGAGGCCCGTGACGCTAGCGCCGGCGTTCTGGGCGATTGTGACGGCCAGGGATGCCATGTCGTTCTGGGCCGGCGATTGGCAGACGCCGACCAGCACGCGTTTGATCATTCGACGGGGCTCCGTTGCTCCAGGTTCCGATGCGCCACCTTGGAACCCATATAGCAGGCCCGCCCGGATTTCTCATCCGAATGACGACCTAGGCAGAAGGCTGTCTGGTTGCTCTGCAAGATTCCCGTTTTCACGGAAACGGTGCCAGCCCGCTGCCCCTCCCGGCCACCCATGGCGGCATCCTCGGGGTCGCCTCGGCGAAAACGCCTCTCGGCGTTTTGCCCCAGAGGAGGGGGAGCGGGCTGGTGATGCCGTCAGAGCGAAAAAAGCTCTAGCCGAAGTCCGGTACCGTCGCCTGGACGCTGTCGCGTTCGTTCATGCGGTCCATCCACGCGGTGATGGCCGGTTTGCCGGCGATCATCTGTTCGGTCTCCGGGCAGATCGCCGCATAGAACATCTGGGCGATAATGAAGAAATCCGCCAGCGTCGCCGCGTCTCCGCCGAAATAGGGCGCGTCGGCGAGCGTGTCGGCATAGACGTCCATGATCCGCTCGACCTGTGGCATGGCGGCGGCGATACGTGCTTCGTCGGTCTCCATGCCGAAATGGGGTTTGGCCAGACGCTCGAAGATGACGGCGCGGCCCAGATGGCGCACGACGAAGTCGTTGAAGGCGCTGACCCACTGCATGGTGCGCGCCGCGCCCAGCGCGTCGGCGGGCACCAGAGCAGGGCCGTCGAAGGCGCGGTCGACATAGGTCGCGATGGCGAGCGTCTCGAACAGCCGGACATCGCCGTGGCGCATGGCGGGGATCAGGCCGAAGGGGTGGCGCGCCCTGTGCTCGTCACCACCGAGCTCGATGTCTGATTCCAGATCGTAGTCGACACCCTTCTCGTGACAGGCGATGCGGGCGGTGCGCACGAAGTTGCTGAGTGGTGCGCCGTAAAGAATGAGATCGGCCATGAACTATCTGTTCTCCCTATCCAGCCAGGTACTGTTCGAGGCAGTTGAAGCTGCTGGTCCAGCCGCCTTGATGGGCGGCGACGGAGTCGGCGTCCGGCATCCTTTCCTGAAACAGCTCCAACTCCGTTTCACCGTCCAGGTCGTGAAAGGTGAGCGTGACCAGCATTTCCGCCGTCGGCTCGTCGCGTACCCATTGCCAGGTGAAGACCAGGCGTTCCGGTTCGTCGATCTCGACATAGGTGCCGTGGACGCGATGAATGCCGCCTTCCGAATTGCGCATATGAAAGTCGTAAGCGCCGCCGACCTTCAGGTCCAGCGACGCTTCCGGCAGGTCCATGCCTTCCGGTCCCCACCATGCGCGCAAGGCTTCCAGATCGGTGAAGGCGTTGAAGACGCGCTCCCGTGGCGCCTTGAACCGGCGGCGCATGGTCAAGCTTTCGGTGTTCACCTGTGGCGCGTTCATGACTTTGGATCCTCCTCGTTTGTCGTGTCGGTTTGATGGCCGTCGTCGTTATCTGTCGTGCGCTCGAGGTAGCGGGCCAGGCGATCGAACTGGCGTTCCCAGATCGCGCGGTGTTCTTCGATCCAGCCTTGGGCGTGGGTCAACGGGCCGGCCTCCAGCCGGCAATGGTGCACGCGGCCCTCGACGCGGCGGCGAACCAGGCCGGCGCGCTCAAGCACCTTCAGATGTTTGGTGATCGCTGGCGCCGACATGGCAAACGGCCGCGCCAGTTCGCCGACCGGTGCTTCGCCTTGCGCCAGACGGGCCAGTATGGCGCGGCGCGTCGGGTCGGCCAGCGCGTGAAAAGCAGACGAAAGCTCGTCCTGTTGTTGATTAACCATTTGGTTAAATTACTACGTCGCGTGGCGACGTCAAGCGCCTCGCCATGGCCGCGCGGTCTCCCGATTTCGTAGGATTTCCGCCCCCAGGAGGGGCTTCACAAACCCCGGCCCATCCGTCATGGTGCAGCGCAACACGGACGAGGGCGGACCGGGGAAGGCATGAAAGTCGCGATTATCAAGGAGCGCCGGGCGGGCGAGACCCGCGTGGCGGCGTCTCCGGACGTGGTGAAAAAACTGGCCGGTTTGGGGTTCGAGATCGCGATTGAGACCGGTGCGGGCGAGGGCGCTGGCATGGCCGATCAGGCCTTCGCCGATGCAGGCGCTCAAATCGCCGCCGATGCCGGTGAGACGCTTGCCGGTGCCAACGTCGTCCTGAAGGTCCAACGGCCGATGACGCTTGCCGATGGCGGCATCGATGAGTTGGCCCTGATCCCGGCGAGCGCGATCCTGATCGGCCTCCTCAATCCGCTGGTCGAGACCGGCCAGTTCTCCGGTTATGCCGAGCGCCATCTCACCGTCTTCGCCATGGAACTGGTGCCGCGCATCAGTCGCGCGCAGTCGATGGATGCCTTGTCGTCCCAGGCGAACCTCGCCGGTTACAAGGCGGTCCTGGACGCCGGCATCTATTACAAACATGTCATGCCGATGATGATGACGGCCGCCGGTACCGTTGCGCCCGCCAAGGTTCTGATCCTGGGCGCCGGTGTCGCCGGCTTGCAGGCGATCGCAACCGCGCGCCGGTTGGGCGGCGTCGTCTCCGCGTTCGACGTGCGGCCCGCCGTCAAGGAACAGGTCGAGAGCCTGGGTGCCAGCTTCGTCGAGGTCGAGGGTGCCGCCGATGCCGAGACCTCCGGCGGTTACGCCAAGGAAATGGGCGAGGACTACAAACGCCGCCAGGCCGAGGCTATCCACGAGGCCTTGAAGAAGAACGATATCTGCATCACCACTGCCCAGATCCCAGGCAAGCCATCGCCCAAGCTGATCACCGCTCAGATGGTCGCTGATATGAAGAACGGTTCGGTCATCGTCGATCTTGCGGCCGAGGGCGGCGGCAACTGCGAGCTCACCGAATATGATCAGGTCGTGCAGGCCGGCGGCGTCACCATCGTCGGTTTCGCCAACGTCGCCGCGCGGCTTGCGGCCGACGCGTCGGCGCTTTACGCGCGCAACCTGCTGAACTTTCTGTCGCCCATGGTCGATGCCGACCAGGGCGCCATTGCCATCGATTGGGAAGACGAGGTCATTGCCGGCGCCTGCGCCATGCGCGATGGCGAACTCGTTCATCCGTCGCTGACTGCCGCGCAAGGGGGAGAATGAACAATGGAAGCTGCGGTCGATCCCTTCGTCTTCCGCCTGACCGTCTTCGTGCTGGCGATCTTCGTCGGCTACTACGTGGTCTGGAGCGTGACGCCGGCGCTGCACACGCCGCTGATGGCGGTCACCAACGCGATCTCCAGCGTCATCATCGTCGGCGCGCTGATCGCCGTCGGGCCCGCTGACATGAACCTCTCCAAGATCCTGGGGTTCGTCGCGGTGACGCTCGCCGCCGTCAACATATTCGGCGGCTTCACGGTGACGCAGCGCATGCTGCAGATGTTCAAGAAGAAGCAGCGCTAGGGCCGGGACATGTCAGCCAACCTCTCCGCGATCGCCTATCTGATCGCAGCGATCTGCTTCATCCTGGCGCTGAAAGGCCTGTCGTCGCCGACGTCGTCCAGGCGCGGCAACATCATCGGCATCATCGGCATGGTGATCGCCGTCGTGACGACGGTCCTGAACCCGGAGGTCGTCTCCTACACCTGGATCATCGCCGGCCTGGTGATCGGTGGCGCGATCGGCGTCGTTATCGCGCTGAAGATCCAGATGACGGCGATGCCGCAGCTGGTGGCGGCATTCCACAGCCTGGTCGGCATGGCCGCCGTCCTGGTCGCCGCCGCCGCACTCTACGCGCCGGAGGCGTACAACATCGTCGGCGCCGACGGCACGATCAAGCTCGCCAGCCGTATCGAGATGGCGCTCGGCATGGCGATCGGCGCGATCACGTTCTCCGGCTCGGTCATCGCATTCACCAAGCTGCAGGGCCTGGTGTCCGGTTCGCCGGTCGTCTTCCCCGGCCAGCACATGCTGAACCTCGCCATCGGCATCGTGATCATCGCGCTCGGCGTCTGGTTTGCCCAAGGCCAGGGCGAACTGGCCTTCTGGCTGATCGCGATCCTTGCCTTCGTCATCGGCGTCACCTTGATCATCCCGATCGGCGGCGCCGACATGCCGGTCGTCGTCTCCATGCTGAACAGCTATTCCGGCTGGGCGGCCGCTGGCATCGGCTTCACGCTGGAAAACGAGCTTCTGATCATCACCGGCGCGCTGGTCGGTTCGTCCGGCGCGATCCTCAGCTACATCATGTGCAAGGGCATGAACCGCTCGTTCTTCAACGTCATTCTGGGCGGTTTCGGCGGCGAGGGGGCCGCGCCCGGCGCTGATCTCGGCGATCGCACGGTGAAGCAGGGCAGCGCCGATGACGCCGCCTTCATCATGCAGAACGCCAGCAAGGTCATCATCGTGCCGGGCTACGGCATGGCTGTGGCGCAGGCCCAGCACGCGGTGCGCGAAATGGCCGATCTTTTGAAGGAGGCGGGCGTCGACGTCGCCTATGCGATTCACCCGGTCGCCGGCCGCATGCCCGGCCACATGAACGTGCTTCTGGCCGAGGCCAGCGTGCCCTATGACGAGGTGTTCGAACTGGAGGAGATCAACAGCCAGTTCGCCACCGCCGACGTCGCCTTCGTCATCGGTGCCAACGACGTCTGCAATCCGCTGGCCAAGACCGACCCGTCGAGCCCGATCGCCGGCATGCCGATCCTGGATGCGGAAAAATCGAACACGGTGCTGGTCGTCAAGCGTTCGCTCTCGCCCGGTTACGCCGGCATCGACAACCCGCTCTTCTACCGCGACAACACCATGATGCTGTTCGCCGATGCCAAGAAGATGGTCGAGGACATCGTCAAGTCGTTGGGCTGACGATTGGGCAGCAAAAAGGGCGGCTGCGCCGGAGCGCACCGCCCTTGAACGCTAACTCTATCTAACTAGTTAATCGGCGCCTTCGCGCTGGGCACGCTTCCTGGCCAGCTTGCGCTGGCGGCGCACGGCCTCGGCCTGCTCGCGCTTGCGCTTCTCCGATGGCTTCTCGAAGTGGCGGCGCAGCTTCATTTCGCGGTAGACACCCTCGCGCTGCATCTTCTTCTTCAGCGCGCGCAGGGCCTGGTCGACATTGTTGTCGCGGACACTTACTTGAACGATGGGTCGTCTCCTTAACGTCGGCGTCGTCGAGGGCCCCTTTTGGGGCCGATTCGGCTCAAGTCAATTGGGAGGCGGCTTCTATCACAGCAATATCGGGTTGTGAAGCGCTCGCCGGCGGCTTTCCGGCATGAATCTTTGTTGCCCGCCGTCTTCGGACCCGTCTATAGTCGCCCCGTGCGGATGATAGTCATTCGCATCCTATTGTGGGAGGAGTGTATGAAAAAGGTTGATGACGACGCGACACTGACCCTCGACGACGAGGAAATCGTGACGCGCCGCCAGGCGATCGGTCTTGCCGCCGTCGTCTTGGGCGTTGGAACCTTGGCTTCCAGCCAGGCTTTCGCCGATGATTCGGAAGAAAGCGATGACAGCAGCGAAGCCAGCGACGATAGCTCCGAATCCAGTGATGATTCGGAAGAGGAAAGCGACGGCGACGGCAGTTGACGATTGCTGGCGGCGGCTTCGGCCGCCGCCAACCTCCGATAAATCAGTATGAAAAACGAACCGGGGCATGGTGCCCTTGCCCGTCTTATCGCGCCCGCCGATGAGACCGCATTTGCCAGCGATTACTGGGAACGCGAACCCCTCGTGGTTCAGCGTAACGAACCCGGCTATTTCGCCGACGTCCTGAGTCTCGACAACATCGACACCTTGCTGTCGGAACTAACCTTCCGGCGCGACGACATGCGCGTCGTCGATAGCGAAGAGCCGGTCAAGAACGAGGACTTCATGTCCGGCCGCGAAGTCGACGTGGCCAAGGTCTTCGCGTTGTTCGGCGCCGGCGCCAGCGTGGTGTTCGAACGCCTCGACGGCAAGTGGCCGCCCTTAAGGCATCTGTGCCGGGGCATCGAGCAGGAGCTGCGCCAGCCCGCCCAGGCCAATGTCTACCTGACGCCGGGCAGCCGCCACGGCCGCCAAAGTGAGCGCGCCCAGGGGCTGAAGCGCCACTACGATACCCACGACGTCATTGTCCTGCAGACCGGCGGCAGCAAGACGTGGCGGCTCTACGACAAAGGCCGCGAGCTGCCGCTGAAGGATGAAAAGCCCAACCCGCCGGACTATGCGGAGATGGAGCCGGTCCGCACCTTCGAACTCAAGACGGGTGATACCCTCTATATTCCGCGCGGCGTCGTACACGAGGCCGAAGCGACCGAGGAGACCTCGCTGCACGTCACGCTTGGTATTCTGTCCTACACCTGGAAGGACCTGTTGATTCAGGCGGTCGACGATCTTGTGCGCCAGGACGCCACGTTCCGCCGCGCCCTGCCGTTCGCCGACAGTCGCGGCAAGGAAGCGCTGTTCGAGGATGTCGTGGAGCGGCTGCGCCAGTCGGGCGCACTTTCGAATGCCTGGGACAAGATCGAGAAGACGTTCGTGCAGAGTCGCCGGCCGATCCTGGAAGGCCAGCTGACGCAGCTTGCCGCGCTTGAAGAGATCGACCAGGAGACCTTGGTCGAACCCCGCGCAACCGCGCTTTACGAGATCGAGTTGCGCGACGACCAGGTGGTGCTGCTCTACCACGGCGCGGAGGTCGCGTTCCCGGCTTTTGCCGAAGAGTCCTTGCGCTTTGCGGCATCAACCCCGAGTTATAAGGTAGCGGACATACCAGGCGGACTTGATGAAAAGGGCCGGCTCGTCCTGGTTCGCCGGCTCGTGAGAGAAGGGTTGCTAGCCGTCAAATCATGACCACGTTCGCCATTGGCGACATTGAGGTCCAGGCAGTTGTCGAGCGGATCGACCTGGCAGGCTTGCCCCACCGCGACTTTCCCGACGCGGTGCCGGATGCGCTTGCGCCCTATCGCGCCTGGCTTGAACCCACCGCCATCTGCCCGCAATCGGGCGAACTGATCATGCCGGTCCAGACCTATCTGGTCAGGACCGGCCATCACACGATCCTGCTCGATACCTGTATCGGCAACCACAAGACCATCCCCAGCGCGCCCGATGCCCACATGGTTGAGGGATCGCCGTTGCTGCTTAAGCTCGCGGCGGCCGGGGTTCAGCCCGAGGAGGTCGACATCGTCATGTGCAGCCACATGCATTACGACCACGTCGGCTGGAACACCAAGCTGCTTGACGGGCGCTGGGCGCCGACCTTCCCGAACGCCAAGTACGTCTTCGCGCGCACCGAACTGGATGCCGCCGCGGCCGAGGCCGGCGGCGAAGACAAGGTCTATGAGGAAAGCGTGCTGCCGGTCATCGAGTCTGGCCAGGCGGTGATCGTCGACATGGACCATCAACTGGACGACAACATCTGGCTTGAACCGACGCCTGGTCACACCGCTGGTCACGTCGCCTTTCGCCTTAGCTCGAACGGCGCCGACGGTGTTATGACCGGGGATCTCATCCATTGCCCGATGCAGCTGCCGCATCCCGAATGGTCGCCCGACTTCGACTTCGATCCGGCTTTGGGTGGTGTGACGCGCCGCCGTTTTCTGGACACCTACTGCGAACGCGACGTGCTCGTCATGACCCAGCATTTCCCGCTGCCCTCGATCGGTCACATCACGGGCCGCGGCGGCGGCTTCGGATTCCGGTATTCTGGTTCCGACCTCGTGCACAACTAGGAGCAACGCGTGCCTATTCTCAAAATCGCCCGCATGGGGCATCCGGTCTTGAACCGCCGTGCCGAGGAGGTGCCCGACCCCACGCTGCCCGGTGTGCGCCGCCTGGTCGACGACATGATCGAGACCATGCACGATGCGGGTGGCCGCGGCCTTGCCGCGCCGCAGGTTCATGTACCGGTGCGTGTCGCTGTCTTCATCACGCCTGAGGATCCCGAATACGAAGGTGTCACGGCGATCGTCAATCCGGTCTGGGAATTCTTGAGCGACGAGCGGGTCGACGGTTGGGAAGGCTGTCTTTCGGTGCCGGAGATGCGCGGGCTGGTACCGCGTGCGCCCAAGGTGCGTTACACCGGCGTGACGCCAGAGGGCGAAACGATCGACCGCACGGTGACCGGCATGCACGCGGTTGTCGTGCAGCACGAGTTCGATCACCTGGACGGCATTCTCTATCCGCAGCGCATGAGCGACTTGAAACAGTTGATCTTTGAAAGCGAATGGCGTTGGTATGCGCCGCGCGATTCCGATGGTGAGACCGCCGGCGCCGGCATGACCGCCGACGACGCCGCGCAATAGTGAACCATCGGGCCGGCGCGCGCGAACAAGCGTTGGATCGGCCCAAGGAGAAGAGGCGATGACAACCACGAAGACAAAGTCCTCGCGCGAAACGCTGCGCCGCGATCTGCTGGCGGCGACCTTGCCGCATGTTGCCTTCGACGGCTGGACCATGACGGCGATGCGCGCCGGCGGTGACGATCTGGGCTTCGACCTCGCCGAGATCCGCCGGCTCTTCCCTGGCGGCGCCGACGAGATGGTCGGCCTGTTCGTTGCCGAGGCCGATCGGCTCATGGTCGAAGAACTGGAGCGGCGCGACCTGCCGGCCATGCGGATCCGCGATCGCATCGCGACTGCCGTGCGCGTGCGCCTGGAACTGCATGCGCCGCACCGCGAAGCCGTGCGCCGCGCGCTGTCTCTCCAGGTGATGCCACAGAACGGGCCGGGCACGATCCGCGGTCTCTACCGCACGGTCGATCTCATGTGGCGCGCCGCCGGCGACGACGCGACGGACATCAACTTCTACACCAAGCGCATGCTGCTGGCCGGCGTCTACTCCTCGACGCTGCTCTACTGGATCAACGACAAGTCGGAGGGCTTCGCCGACACCTGGGCCTTCCTCGACCGACGCATCGGCAACGTCATGAGCATCCAGAAGGCGCGCTTCCGACTGGAAAAGGTCCTGCCCAACCCGGACCGCCTCGTCGAAGGGTTCTTCACCCGGCTCAGGGGCCGGCGAGCCTGACGCCGGCCGGTTGAAGACCGCGCGGTTGACTTCACCCGCCACGGATACCGCACCCAGACGCTGGCGCCTGCCGATTGCGTCGCTGTTCTCAATCGTTCTGGGACTGATCGTCCTGGTCTCTGTCGGCACGGTGCTCGCCCTGACGCAGGTGAGCGCGCGCCTGGATCTGATCGAGGGTCTCGCGGACGAATCAGATCTGGCGCTGGGCGCGATCATGGCGCGCGTCGACGACCATCTTTCGATTGTTGACGGCCAGCTGGTCTATGTGCGTGACCACATCGCCGACGGCGATGTCCAGGCTGGTGACGATGTGCAACTCGCCTTTGCTCTTGAGGCCGCCTTGGCAGCGACAGAGCAGGTTACGTCCATTGCCTTCATGCGGCCCGACGCCAGTTCGGTCCGGGTCGACCGGTCCGATGGCGCCGTCTTCATCAACGACCTCTCAGAACGTCCGGAGGTCGTCGCGGCGATGCGCGAGGCGGAGGCGCGAGGCCCGGACGGCGAGGCCTTGGGCTGGAGCGAGCCGTTGTACAGTCCCAATGTCGGACGCACCATCATCGTGCGCCGCGAGGCCGTCTGGCAGGGTGATCGCTTCCTCGGCATTCTCTTCGCGGGCGTCGATCTCTTCGCGCTCTCAGGTTACGCCAAGGAACTCTCCGCCAGTCTGGGCCAGACCGTTTTCGTGTTGCACGGACGCGAGGATATCATCGCGCATCCCAAGCTGACGGAAGGCACGTTTGCGCCGTCCCTCGAACAGCCCATGGCGACAATTGACAGCATCGGCGACGACCGCTTTCGCCAGATTTGGCGGCCCGACATAAGTCCGGTGATCTCGCAGGCCAGCATGAACATCGGACAAGGCCATTACTTCTATGAGGCCGGCGAGTGGCAAGTCTTCGTCTATGTCGAGACATCGGACTATGGCGACACGCCCTGGCTCATCGGTTTTCATTATGACTCGTCGACCGAAGGCACGGAGGTCCGGCAGTTCTGGTGGGTGCTCGGCATTGCTGTTGGCATGCTGTTTCTGTTTATCGGCATCGGCGGCTTGCTCGGCCGGCGCATGGCGCGTCCGTTCCGTCAGTTGACCGACAACGCGACCGCGATCCAGCATCTCGACCTCGACGCCTACAAACCACTCACTGACAGCCGCATCGTCGAACTGGATCGCGCTGCCAAGGCGTTCGATGGCATGTTCGCCGGCTTGCGCGTCTTCGAACGTTACGTGCCCAAGCGCCTTGTCGAGATGATCGTGCGCGAGGGACGCGAATCAATCGATGCCGACCAGCGGCAACTGACGATCCTCTTCATCGACATCGTCGGTTTCTCGCGGATGGCCGAGGCCATGACGCCCCAGGCGACGGCGGCACTCTTGAACGATCACTTCGCGCGCATCGGCGCGTGCATCGATGACGAAGGCGGCACCATCGACAAGTATATCGGCGACGGCCTGCTCGCTTTTTGGAGCGCGCCTGAGGAACAGGTCGATCATGCCGACCGGGCGTGCCGGGCAGCCTTGGCCATCCAGCAGGCGCTGTCGAGCTATAACCGGACATGCGGAGAACGTGGCGAACCGGCGATCCAGGTGCGCATCGGTATCCACACGGGCGATGCGATCGTCGGTGACATCGGCGCCGAAAGCCGCATCAACTATACGGCCATCGGCGATGCGGTAAACGTTGCAAGCCGTGTCGAGGCCGCCGGGCGCCAGCACATGCAAGGTGACGTGACGATCCTGGTGACCGAAGAGACCCTCGCCGCGACCGCTGATGATTTCGTGACCGAACCGCTCGGTCCGACCACCCTGCGCGGCCGCAACCAGCCGACCGTGCTATTCCGCTTGGTCGGTGTGCGCGGCGCTGGAGCGTAGGGTGTTGCTTGGTCTATGCTGCCCGCCGACCAACGGCCGCGTGAGGCAGCGACATGAGCCCTGATGTTAAACCGCTGACGCCAGCTATCGGCGCTGAGATCTTTGGCGCGGATCTCGCGCGCGAGGACCACTTCGAGGCGATCCATCAGGCGTTCGTCGACCATTCGGTGGTTGCGATCCGCGATCTCGACCTGACACCCGATGATCATTTGGCGTTCGCGCGCCGTTGGGGCGAGATCAACGTCAACCGGTTCTTCCAGCCGCTCGAGGGCCATCCCGAAATCGCCACCGTGATCAAGGAACCGCACGAGACCCGGGCGACGGGTGAGGAGTGGCACACCGATCATTCCTATGACCAGGTGCCGGCCATGGGTTCGCTGCTTTATGCACGCGAGACGCCGCAAACCGGTGGTGATACGGCATTCGCCTCCATGCACGCGGCCTACATGGCATTGTCGGACGGGTTCCGGGACATGCTCGACGGCCTGAAGGCGTGGCATTCCTCGCGCCACGTCTTCGGCGTCGACAGCGAGCGCGGCAGGCAGCAGGACGGCGAAGAGCCGGGCAAGTATCAGAATGCTGGGGACGCGACCCAGGATGCGCTGCATTCCGTCGTCATCACCCATCCGCTATCAGGGCGGCGCGGCATTTACGTCAACCGCACGTTCACCACCCATATCGACGGTTGGACGGCTGATGAGTCGGCGCCGCTCCTGAACCAGCTCTACGAGCACTGCGCCCAGCCGGAGTTCACCTGCCGCGTGCGCTGGACGCCCGGCACGCTCGGCATCTGGGACAATCGCGCGACCTGGCACAAGGCGATAAACGACTATCCCGGCGAACGCCGCGTCATGCATCGCGTCACGATCGAGGGCGTGCCGATCGCGTAAGCCTGACGTGCGGTCCGGCACGCGTCAGGGCGACGGCATCCAGTCCAGCCAACCAAGCACCTCCAGGGCCGTCTCACGGACCGGCTTGTCGTTGGTGACGGCAATGTCCTCGATATCGCGGCCGATGCCCTTGGCGAGCCACTCGGCGGCGACGCGCAGATCATCGGCGCGTTCGGCCGTGACCGCGCTGCCTAGCCGCGCGGCAATCTCTTCCAACGGCAGTGTCAGCCGCACCACACGCACGGGGAAGGGCAGGGCCTCGCGAAGCGCCGCCAGAGCCGCCTGATCGGCGATCGCGCCGGCCAGCGCGAACCGCTCGACGCCGGCATCCAGATAAGCCGTGGTGATGGACGTGACGTTGGCCAGGAAGATCGTCTGATACCGCGCCTCGTCGATATCGGCATCGAACCACCTGAGCCAATCCAGGTCGATCGCGCCATAGTTCAGACCGGCCGCTTCCATGATGCCCGCCATCTCCTCGACGACCGATGTCTTACCGGTGCCATAGACGCCGGTGACAAGCACGCCGTCGCCGCTCACGGCTGTGGCCCGCATGCGGCCGCCAGTTCCAGGAACAGGTCGCGGGCGCGCGCGGCCTCCTCGGCGTTCTGGAAGTTGAGGGCAAAGAACTCCGATGGTTCAGGCTTCTTGTTCTTCAAAGGCGCATAGTCTCCGCCGCCGACCCGGTAGTGAGCAGCCGGACCGTCAAAGTTCAGCATGGCTGTCGCCTCGCACTGGGCGACCGCGTCTGAGCATGCGTTGTGGACTGCGACATTCAGCAATGTCGCTGCGGAAAAGTCGAAGGTGACCTCCAGAACGTCCCACACCATGATGAGGATGACGGCGTCCTCCGGCCGCTCGGGTTGCCTCAGAAACGTCGTTGTCGATACCAGAACACAAGGATCGTCGGGGTCGAAGCCGGACGCGACGCGGGCATGAGCCTCGTCATCTTCGAAGTCGCCGTTTAGGGCGTCCATCGCCAGCAACTCGGCGCGAACAGCATCGGCATCGTCCGCCAGGACAGAGCTGGCGGCAAGAACTAGCACAACGGCGGTTGCCGCTGCTTGCAGGTCACGGGTCATCGGGTTGTGCCAGTGCCGGTCATGGATTGGTGTACTGCCAACCGTCTGCCATGCGCTCGGCCGCGTCGATCTCCGCCGGTGTCATCAGCCCGCTCATGAGTTCGCGCGCCTCGGCCGCATCCGCGTCACCGGCATCATCGGCCAGGCGCATCCACATATAGGCGTCGACGTAGTCCTGGGTGACGCCTTCGCCCTCGAGATAGAGCAGCGCAAGTCTGTACTGCGCCCCGGCGACATCCTGATCGGCGGCTTCTTGATACAAGGAGGCGGCCTTGGCGACGTCCTGCGGCACGCCCGAACCCCACTCGTAGAGCGAGCCGAGCGCGTACTGCGCCTCGCCGTGTCCTTGGTCGGCGGCCAGACGAAACCACTTGGCGGCCGTGGCGGAGTCGACCGGCATACCGTATCCGCCGCTGTGGATTACACCGACGGCGAACTGGGAAAGCGCGTCGCCGGACTCGGCGAGCGGCAAAAGTTCCGCGAGTGCGGTCTTGTAGTCACCGCGCTCAAAGGCATCTTCTCCTGCTGCGAAGTCGGCCCCGACCGGGCCGATCCAGAGAAACGCCGCAATGGCGAGCATGGCCCAATGCAACATGCCGCTCTCCTGGTTGCCCGTGAACGGTACCGCAAATCGCCTGATGACGCGATGGACGCGCCTTGTTCGCTGCCGTGCGGATGGCTTTACCTTATCAGAGTGTCCAGCCGTACTGCAGGATCAGGAAAAAGGCGGGCGCGGAAAAGACGACGGAATCAAGCCGGTCGAGAACACCGCCGTGGCCGGCGATCATGTTGCCCCAGTCTTTGACCCCGCGGTCCCGTTTGATCGCCGACATCACGAGCCCGCCAAGGAAACCCATGATGGCAATGACGAGTGCCATTGCCGCCGCCTCTACCGGGTCGAACGGCGTGACCCACCAAAGAGCTGCGCCCAGTGCAGCTGCGCTGAGAACGCCGCCCGCCAAACCCTCGACCGTCTTTGACGGTGACAGCGCGGGTGCGATCTTGTGGCGGCCAACGAGCTTGCCCCAGACGAATTGAAAGACATCACTGGCCTGAACGACGACAAGAAAGAAAGCAACGAGCAGCAGGTGACGCTGATCGTAACCCTGCAGGTCGAGGTTCATCAGCATGGGGACGTAGGACAGGCAATAGATGCACAGCGTCACTGCCCACTGCGTCGTTGCGATGCGCCCGAGGTAGCCTGTGGTATCGCCCTGCAAGGCGCTGACGATGGGGAGCGCGAGGAACACGGCGATGGGGATGAAAAGAGCGGCAAAGACCAGCCAGCCCTGCCAAACCAAAAAGTACTGGACCGGGAGCACGACAAAAAACGCGCTGAGCAGGACCCAGTGATCTCTGCGTCTAGTGTCAGTCAGCGACAAGAACTCGCGCAAAGCGGCAAAAGACAAAAGGGCGAAAAGGAGCGTGACGCCGGTTTCGCCGAGCAGAAAACCCAGGCCCAATAAACCCACCATGACCCACCATGAATTGATCCGCCGATTCACGTCGACCACGACGTCTGCTGGAATGGTGGCTCGACCCGCATTGGCCAGCGTGCGGCCTGCGACGGTCGCCAGCGTCAGTACCGCGACGAGCCCGCCCAGAAGCGACAGCAGGTGAAGCGTGGATGTCATGACACATCCGCCGGCTTGAGATGTGTTGGAGGCGCAAGAGCCAAAAGCGCGCTCGAAGCGCGATCAAGAAACGCAGTTTTCGCTTCGCCCGGGCTCAATCTCAGCGGCGCACCAAAGGTTACGCCGCAGCGCAGCGGTACAGGAATGATCTCGCCTTTAGGCAAAACGCGGCCGGTGTTTGACAACCAGACCGGCACGACCTCGACATCGGGACACTGCTTGGCCAGGTGGTAGAGGCCGCTTTTAAACGGCAGCAAGGGCATGTCAGTCATGTTGCGTGTGCCCTCGGGAAACAGGATAAGCGACGCGCCTTCGTCTAGCGCGTCGGCCATGCGCCGAAGCGCCTCGTCGGCGGCAGCCGAACGACATCGGTCGATCAAGACCGAGCCAAAGACATCCCTCGCTACGAAACGCTGAAGCGCGTTCTTCAGCCAGTAGTCGGCGCCGGCCACGGGCCTCGTCATCTCGCGCAGGGAACGGGGAAGTGCCGACCAGATGAGAACGAAGTCGCCATTGCTGGTGTGATTGGCGAAATAGATGCGCTTTCGGGGTTGTGGTTTGGACTCCACCCAATGGGCTGTCGCCGCCGTCATCACCCGTACGAACAGAAGCAACGCGATCGTGCACAAAGCCGCTAGCCATCGCCTGAGAGCCGACGGCCCATGCCACGTCTGGTCGGCGTAGGCGGGGTCGATAATGGCGGTCATGACGCTATCTTCTGCGCCAGGGAAACCGTGAAAATTCCCCACTCATCGATCCGCTGGTCGATCTTCTTGAAACCGGCGGCGGCGACAAGCTGGTCCAGTTCGACCTGACTACGCCGCCGCATGATCCATGGTTCGCCATCTTTATGGTCGGTCAGCGTACGGGCGATCATCTCCAGCTGCGGGTGCCAGGGTTGACCTGTATAGATTAGATAGCCGCCGTCGCGCACGGCCTGCCCAAGTCCTTCCAGTGAGTCGCGAACAGCCGCGTTGTCCGGGACCAATTCATAGAGGCCGGACACGATGGCGACCGTCGGCCTGGGATCGATGGCGGCGATGTCGTCCGTATCGAACGCGTCACCTTTGGCAAAGGTGACGGTGTCGTCCAAACCTCGATAAGCGATCAATTCGGTTCCGCCTTCAACGTTCACATCGCTGATATCGCGCAACAGGACGGACTGCGGCGGCGGATCGACGGCTTCGACCACATCCAGAACGTAGCGGCCACGCCCGGCAGCGAGATCAAGAATGTGCAGGGGCTGACCGGCGTCACGCACGCGCGCGATAGCAGATCGAAGCAGTTCTTCAAGGTGCGGTTTGCGCTGACGGATACCCTTCCAGCCGATGGCATTCAGATAGGCGCGGTCAAGCGCGCGGCCCAACGGCGTCAAGCCCTTGGGCCTGTTCTGATAGACGTAGTCCAGCATAGTTCCGGAGTTGAAGCCGTAGCGGCGGCCGATGCGCAGACCTTTGGAGAACCAGCCGCCAAGCCGTAGTGCCAACCGCAGGCCGGCCCAGTAGAGGGCCTTCGGCGAGTAGGCGGGCAACGGCGTGCGCAACCGGTCGACTTCGCGTCGCGTCGCACCGTGTTTGTCAGCGTCCAAGAGCGATGGCGCAGCGGCTGGTCTATCAAAATTCGCCAGGACGAACGCGCGCACGCTCTTGATAACCTGTTGCCTGTCCTTTTCACCCAGCACATCGTGCAGAAGACCGGGGAAGACATGACGTTCTTTGACTGGTGTGCCAAGCCGCTCATAGAAGCGGTGCTGCGGCGCCGGGTCGACGACACGGTCTTTGCCCGCGATCAGTACCTGTGTCGGGGTGGTGATCGCGGCAGCGTCTTCGACAAGGCGTGCCGACAGGTCGTGCAGGTCCAGCAGCATGTTCGATGCAATCGGACGCGAGATCAGCGGGTCGTCGTTGTAAGTGGCGATGCGCGCGGGATCGCGCGTCAACTTTTTCGCCGTAACATAGCTTTTGACGAAGAAGTTGCCGCCAACCGCTTGCTTCAGCCGCAACGCGGACCGCGCCAGAGGAATGCGCAAGTTGACGCTGAAGGCTGGCGCGGCCAGCACTAGCGCGCGGATGTCGGGAGCGTAATCGTGTACCCAAGCGGTGGCCAGGACCGCGCCGATGCTCTGTCCGATCACGACGATGTTGGAGGCCTGCACGCTGTGCGCGGAAACGATGTGGTCGACGAAGCTCTTGACGTCCCGCACCGATGTCGCGGCACTCGGGCTGAAGCCGCGCTCACCGGCAGACAGGCCGTGACCGCGCGCGTCCCAGGCAAAGAATGAATACTCCGGCAGGTTCAGTTCACTGACAACGTGGGCGATGCGCCCGGAGTGCTCGTGCCCGCGATGCAGCAGGACGATGGCGCCTCTCGGATTGTCGGTCAGGGCGGGCCAATGGCGATAGAACAGGTTGGCGCCGTCATGGGCGCTAAAGGTCGTTTCGGTGACCGTTCGTGATTTCATGGTGGGGTCACTCCTGGGAGCTGGGGCGTTGGGATTGGGGCAGGGATGCCAAGGTCGCGCGTGATGCAGCCAGTCCGCCGCGCACGCGGTTGACGATCGTGATAAGCAGAGCGACGGCCATGACCGGGAACAACCAGGCAAGCCAGGCCGGCAGGGTCGTCGTGCATGCGACGGCAAGGCCCAGTACGCCGAAGACAAGCGCGCGGTCGCTCTTGCCCATAGGGCCGTCGTAACGTCGTTCCGCGCCCACCGTCGGGCCAAGGACGCCGGCGAACTCCGACAGGACGCACAGATAGATGACGATAGCGACGGAATAACCGTTGAAGGGGGCTATCAAGACGAAAGGCAGGTAGATCGCCGTGTCGGAGACGACGTCCGAAAGCTCGTTCAGATAAGCGCCCAGTTTGCTCATCTGGTTGAAGTCGCGGGCGATCATGCCGTCCAGCGCGTTGAGCGCCATGCGCGCGAAAAGCCAGATAGGGATCAGCAAAAAGATCCAGCGCGTGCTGGCAAGGCCGAACACGATGGCGCCGACAACAAGCGACCCCAATGCTGCCGTCAGGGTGACCTGGTTCGCCGAAACCCGGCGGCGCGCCAGCGCGCTGGCCAGCGGCTGTAACAGGGACTGGAAGCGTGGCTTCAGGCTGTAGAGCGACACCAGGTTCTCTCACAAGGCTGTTTTGAACAACGTTCAAAATATGGGTTGATTATGAACGACGTTCAATATAATTTTCTCAGATCAACGGAACTAACGGAAAAAGCAGGGAAAATGCCGCGCAGAACCGATCACAGCCGCGAGGAACTCTATGATCTCGCCCTGGCTGCGGCGCGCGACATTATCCGTGAGGACGGCCTGTCGGCGCTCACCGCGCGTCGTGTCGCTCACGCGATCGGCTATTCGCCGGGGACGCTCTACAACGTCTTCGACGACCTCGACGATCTGATCGTTCACATGAACGGCCGCACCCTGGATGCGCTCTATGACGACCTGATGCAGGTCGCCAAGACCGACGATCCGGCGCGCGATCTCAAGGCACTGCTCGCGGGCTATCTCGCATTTCTCGACGGCAACCGGAATCTCTGGGGCGTCTTGTTCGAACACCGGCTATCCGGCGATGCGGCGCTGCCGGATTGGTATCTACAGAAGATTGACCAGGTCCTCGGCCTGATCGAAACGACACTTGCCCGCCGTCTGCCCGATCTCGACCGCGACAATCTGAAAGACGCGGCGAGGATCTTATGGGCCAGCCTGCACGGTATCTGCTCGCTGTCCGGTTCAGGCAAGCTCCAGATCGTCTCCGACCAGACCGTCCACGCGATGGCCGAGACACTGATGACGCGTTTTGTCGCCGGGTTGGAGCAGACGCGCGTGACGTAACAGCCCACGCGCTTCCGGCTTCAGCGCTCTGTCAGCGCGCCGACCCGCGTCACATGTCCCATCTTGCGGCCCGGTCGGGCTTCGGCCTTGCCGTAGAGGTGCAGATGCGCATTGGGTTCGGCGACCAGCGTCTGCCATTGGTCGATGTCGTCGCCCAACAGATTGGTCATGACGGCGTCGCTGTGGCGGGTCGGATCGCCCAGGGGCAGGCCGCAGACGGCGCGCACGAACTGTTCGAACTGGCTGGCATGGCAGGCGTCGATCGACCAGTGGCCGGAATTGTGCGGCCGCGCCGCCAGCTCGTTGACCAGCAGCCGGTCGTCGGACGTGACGAACATCTCGACCGCCAGCAGGCCGACCAGGTCAAGGGCCGAAGCAAGCGTCGCCGCCATCGCCTGGGCCTCGCGCGCCAGATCGTCAGAGATGGAGGCGGGCGCCGTCGTCGTTGCCAGTATGTGGTTGGCGTGCCGGTTCTCGACCACGTCGAAGGCCGCGGTCTTGCCGTCCAGCCCGCGCGCGATGATCGCCGAGACCTCGCAGCGGAAACCGACAAAACCTTCCAGCACGCCTTCGTCGCCGTTCATGGCGGTCCACGCCTCGGCTGGGTCGTCGCCGTCCCCGATCCCGACTTGGCCTTTGCCGTCATAGCCCAGCCGGGTCGTCTTCAGGACCGCCGGCGTGCCGATCGCTTCTAGTGCCGTGGCAAGCTCGTCGGGCCCGCGCACCAATTGGTAGGGCGCGGTGCCGATACCTTGCGCGTTGATGAAGTCCTTTTCCGTCACCCGGTGCTGGGTCGTCTCCAGGCAGCGCCAGTGCGGGCGCACCGGTGCCTTCTGGCCCATGCGCGCGAAGGCTTCGGTTGGCAGGTTCTCGAACTCATAGGTGATGACGTCGACCTCTGAGGCGAACCGGTCGAGCGCCTCTGCATCATCATAGGGCGCGACCGTCGCCTTGTCGGCGACCTGTTCGGCCGGGCTATCCGCGTCGGGACAAAAGACATGGCAGCGGTAGCCGAGCGGCGCGGCGGCAAGGGCCGCCATGCGGCCCAGCTGGCCGCCACCGACAATACCGATCGTGCCGCCGGGCGCGATAACCCGTCCGTCGTCAGCCACGCCCGCGCCGCTCAAGCCTGATCGACCGGTTCATCGGCCACGTTCGCGGTTTGATTGGCCCGCCAGGCATCCAGCGCCTGGGCCACCTTGTCATCCTGCAGGGCGACGATGGCGGCGGCCAGAAGCGCCGCGTTGATCGCGCCGGCGCGGCCGATCGCGAGCGTGCCGACCGGGATGCCACCGGGCATCTGGGCGATGGAGAGCAGACTGTCCATGCCGCTCAGCGCCTTGCTTTCGACCGGGACGCCAAGCACCGGCAGCGGTGTCTTCGACGCCGTCATGCCCGGCAAATGCGCCGCGCCGCCGGCGCCGGCGATGATGACCTGCAGCCCGCGCCCCTTGGCGGCCTCCGCGTAGGCGAACATGCGGTCGGGCGTCCGGTGCGCTGACATGATCTTGGATTCACAGGCCACACCCAGCTCCTCCAGCGTTTCGGCCGCGTGGCGCATGGTCTCCCAGTCCGACTGACTGCCCATGATAATCCCGACGCGAGGGGCCTCGCTCGCCATGGCGCTCGTTTCCCGGCTTGTGAAAAAAGGCGGCCATTCTGGTGTCTTAGGGGGGTAACCTCAAGCTCTGTATCGCCTCCGCCGGGAATTTCGGAGGGGGATCCCCGCACTGGCACGTTTGCTGCATCACTCAGGTGAACAACGTTGCGGCCGAAGCCACGATCGGACCGTGACATTAGACTGCGAGCGTGTGAACAACCATTTGCCAGAGCCCACGCATCCGGGGCCTTGGATAAGGTCCAGAAATGGATCAAAAGGGGGGAAAGGATGTCATGAGCGAAAAAAACGACGGGATACCTGTGTCCCGCACTGAAACAAACGTGGCGAAACAGGGCGGGGATGCTGTCGCATCGGGGGACGCGACGGACGACCTGGTCAAGGCGATCGGCATCCCGAAAGAGCAGATGACCCCCCATGTGCGGTCGACGATCATCCGCTTGCTGGAGGACGTCGAGCGCCTGCGCCGGGAGCTGTTCAATACCCGTTCCCGCATTGAGTACCTGGAGCGCCTGACCGATCAGGACGCGCTGACGCCGGTCGCCAACCGCCGGGCCTTCATGCGCGAGCTTGACCGCACGATCGCCTATGCCTACCGCCACAAGATCCCATCCAGCGTGGTCTACGTCGACCTCAACCGCATGAAGGAGATCAACGACCAGCACGGCCATGTCACCGGCGATCTGGCGCTGCTTCATGTCGCCAACATGCTGGTCGAGAACCTGCGCCGCTCGGATCTGGTCGGGCGCCTCGGCGGCGACGAGTTTGGCCTGATTCTGCCCCATGCCGATACCGATCAGGCGATCAAGAAAGTCTCCGAGATCGCCAAGTTGATCGCCGAGCAGCCGGTCATGGCCCAGGGCAAGCCGCTGATCGTCGGCGGCGGTCCCATCAATGTGACCATCTCCTTCGGCGTCCACACGTTGACATCGCGCGATGACGCGGCCTCCGCGCTGGCCATGGCGGACAAGGCCATGTACACGCACAAGCATGAGGAACGCGGCGCGAGCTGACCCATTGTCGGCATCCGCCCTGCGTTGCCATGGGGTCAGCAAAGGGGACGCGCGATGTCGGAACTCTGGGATTTCTCACTCAAGGTCTACCCGCGCGAGGGGTTTCAAGGCGCGGCCATCCACCTGCAGGACGCGCGCGGCAGCGACGTCAATCTGCTGATCTATGTCCTCTGGCTCGCCGCCACCGGCCGGACGGCGCTTGATCCCGCCGGTGCCGCCGCCTTGACCCAGACCATGGCGCCGGTGCGTGCCACCGCCATCGAACCGATCCGCCAGCTGCGCCGCGACCTCAAAGGCGGCATCAAGGATGCGCCGGCCGAGGAGGTCGAGGAACTGCGCAAAAAGCTCCTGGGCCTCGAACTGGAAGCCGAACAGATCGAGCAGATCATGTTGATTTCAGCGACCACGGCGCCGGCAGCGCACGAGGTCAAGGAGTCCGGCGATCTCGCCACCGCCGCCGCGGGTCTCGCCGCCGTCGCCGGTCTAAACTCCGCGCCGCTCGCCGCCGAAGACCGTACGGCCTTGCTCGCCCTGCTCAAAGCCGGCTGCCCCGACGCCGGTGCCGATGCCGCAGAAGCGGCGCTCGATAAGGCACTCAGCGGCTAGCCATCCTTGGGGTGGATCGCGTCCCAGCGTTTCGCAAGGTCATTGTCGATGTCGAACAGGTCCAGCACCCGCCCGACCGCGTGGTCGACCAGGTCGTCGATGGTCTGGGGTTTGGTGTAGAACGCCGGCACCGGTGGGGCGATGACCGCGCCCATCTCAGCCAACGCCAGCATGTTGCGCAGGTGGCCGGCATGCAGCGGCGTCTCGCGCACCATCAGGACCAGGCGGCGCTTTTCCTTCAAGGTCACGTCGGCGGCGCGGGTCAGCAGCGTGGTCGTGGTGCCCGTGGCGATCTCCGACATGCTGCGGATCGAGCACGGCGCCACTACCATACCTAGTGTCTTGAACGAGCCGCTGGAGGGCAGCGCGCCGAGATCGCCGTCCTTGTGGACATGATCAGCCAGGGCGCGGATTTTGGCCCCGGACAGAGACGACTCGTAGGAAGCCGTCAATTCTGCGGTTTTCGACATGACCAGATGACTTTCGATCGCCAGATCGCGCAGCGCCTGAAGCAGGCGGATGCCGTAGACAATGCCCGAAGCGCCGCTGATTCCAACGATCAGCCTTTGTGGAGTCGCCATGGTCGTCGTCCCGAGCTATACTATTTCGTTAGGACCATGACGGCGCGCATCCGGCTTGGCTCCGAATCGGAAGAGGCCGTGATGCGCACCGAGTGGTCCACGCGTGAGCAACCTTAATCTGGAGGTGCCGATGGGCCAAATGGTTGATATGGCGGAACTGGAGACCGTTCACGCTGATCTCGAGCGTCAGATTGACGAAGAAATCAGCCGTCCTCTCCCGGATCAGGTCCACCTGACCGAGTTGAAGAGGGAGAAACTGAAGGTCAAGGAGGAATTGACCAAGAGGGAAGGCTTCTCTTAGCCTCTCGCACACCCGGATCGCACAAGCGCTCCGGGTTTTTTGTTGCCGGTCGGGCCGACATCACTGCGGCCCGACCCCGGAAGCATAGCCTGGCACGCCGCCGATCGCGGTCAGGCAACCCTTTCATGCATCACCAGATCGATCGAGATCAGGCCGTCAGCCGCGAAATCGTGGTCGACGTGCTTTGGCCGTCGATCAGCTCGGCCAGATAGACGTCGCCGCCCCAGGACCTGACCTCGGTGGCGCCGACGACCTGGTCCTCGGTGTAATCGGCGCCCTTGATCAAGACGTCCGGGCGCAACAGCTCCAGCAGTTCCAGGGGCGTGTCCTCTTCGTAGATGACGACGGCATCGACGTCGCCCAGCGAGGCTATCACCTGGGCTCTGGCGGATTCGTCCTGGACCGGGCGGTCGGGGCCTTTCAGCCGTGACACCGATGCATCGCTGTTCAGGCCGACGATCAGCCGGTCACAGCGCGCGCGCGACTGGCGCATCAACGACACGTGGCCTGGGTGCAGCAGGTCGAAACAGCCGTTCGTGAAACCGATTTTCTGGCCCTGGGCGCGCCACCGCTTGACCAGGTCCAGCGCCGCCGCCGCGGAGATGATCTTGTCCTCGTTGGCGTGCAGGGATTCCGCGCGCAGGACACGTTCAAGCTCTTCGCGATGCACCACCGCGGTGCCAATCTTGCCGACCACGATACCGCCGGCGATGTTGGCCAGGCTGGCGGCCGATGGCAGATCCATCTGGCGCGCCAGCGCCGCGGCGATGGTCGCCACCACCGTGTCGCCGGCGCCGGACACGTCATAGACCTCGCGCGCTTCGGCGGGCATGTGCACCACCGCGCCGTCGGCGGTGACGAGCGACAGTCCGTCGGCGCCCCGGGTCGCCAGGATCGCTTCGACACCACACTCTTCGATCGCGCGCCGCGCGGCGGCCACGATCTCGTCATCGGTTTCCGCCAGCATGCGGGTCGCTTGGGTCAGCTCCTTGCGGTTCGGGGTCAACACGGTCGCGCCGCGATAGATCGAAAAATCGCCGCCCTTGGGGTCGACGACGACGGGAACGCCGGCGTCGCGCGCATGCGCGATGATGGTTTCCAGAACGTCACCCGCCAGGACACCCTTCGCGTAGTCCGACAGGATCACCGCGCCGATGCCATCCAGCCCGGCCGCGACAATGTCGATGATGCGCGCGCGCGTCGCCGCTTCGATCGGACGTTCGGTCTCCCGGTCGGCGCGTAACATCTGCTGGCCGCTCGCGACATAGCGCACCTTGGTCGTCGAGCGCCGGGCGCGCTCGACCAGCAGATAGGGCTCGATCTGCGATTCCTCGCCCACCATCTCGACCAGGTCATGTCCGGTGGCGTCGTCGCCGACCACCGCGACCAGACAGGCCTCAAGGCCGAGGGCGACCAGGTTGCGCACCACATTGCCGGCGCCACCCAGCATGCTTTCCTCGTTGCCGACCAAAAACACCGGGATCGGCGCCTCCGGTGAGACGCGGTCGACCTCGCCATAGACGAAACGGTCCAGCATCAGATCGCCGATGCACATGACCTGCGCGCCGGCCAGGCCGCCGATGGCGGAAAGAAGCGCTTGTTTCTCGGGCATCGGTCTCAATCCTGTTGGTTCTGCGCGCCCTGTTGGTTCATCGCGCTGGCCATATCGCGCAGCACGTACTTCTGCACCTTGCCGGTCGAGGTCTTGGGCAGGTCCCCGAACACGACCGTCTTGGGCGCCTTGAAGCGCGCCATGTTATCGCGGCAGAAGGCGATAATCTCCTCCTCGCTCGCCTTTTCCCCGTCTTTCAGCGTGACGAAGGCGCACGGCGTTTCGCCCCACTTCTCATCGGGCCGCGCCACGACGGCGGCCTCCAGCACCTGGGGATGCCGGTAAAGCACGCTTTCGACCTCCAGCGTCGAGATGTTCTCGCCGCCTGAGATGATGATGTCCTTGGCGCGGTCTTTGAGCTGGATATAGCCGTCGGAATGCATCACGCCCAGATCGCCGGAATGGAACCAGCCACCAGCAAAGGCGGCATCCGTCGACTTGGGGTTCTTCAGATACCCCTTCATCACGACGTTGCCGCGGAACAGGACCTCGCCCATGGATTCACCATCGGCGGGCACGGGTTCGCAGGTCTCCGCGTCGCCGACCGTGAGCGCCTCCAGCACGGGATAGGCGACGCCCTGGCGCGCTTTGAGATCTGCCTTCTCCTCGATCGGCAAATCGTCCCACTCGTCATGCCAGGCGCAGACCGCCGCCGGGCCGTAAGTTTCCGTCAGGCCGTAGACGTGGGCGACGTCGAAACCCATCTCGTCCATGTGCGCCAGGACCGAGGCAGGCGGCGCGCTCGCCGCCGTCATGACCTGGACTTTATGGTCCCAAGTCCGCCGTTCCTCCGGCTTGGCGTTGATCAGCATGTTCAAGACGATCGGTGCGCCGCAGAAATGCGTCACATGGTGATCGGCGATGGCGTCGAAGATGGGTTTGGCCGCGACCTGACGCAGACACACACTGGTGCCGGTCACAAGCGGCAGGGTCCACGGGAAGCACCAGCCGTTGCAGTGGAACATCGGTAGCGTCCACAGATAGTTCGGCTCGCGCTGCATCGCCCATGACAGCACGTTGCCCATGGCCAGCAGATAGGCGCCGCGGTGATGATAGACGACGCCTTTCGGGTCGCCGGTCGTGCCGGACGTGTAGTTCAGCGTGATCGCGTCCCACTCGTCGTCGGGCATGCGCCACGGGCCTTCGGGATCGCCAGCGGCGATAAAGTCTTCGTACTCGATCTCGCCCAAACGTTCGCCGCCGGCTGAGTTCTCCGGGTCATCGATGTCGACGACCAGCGGCTCGACCTTCGCCTGGCTTAGCGCGTCCTTGATGATGCCGGAAAAGGCGGTGTCGGTCAGCAGCACCTTGGCCTCGCCATGATCCAGGATGAACGCGATCGCCGCCGCGTCGAGCCTGGTGTTGAGCGAGTTCAAGACGCCGCCGGTGGCGGGCACGCCGAAGCTCGCTTCCAGAAAGGCCGGGATGTTGGCGGCCATGATCGCGACCGTATCGCCCTTGCCGATGCCGCGCGCGACAAGCGCCGAGGCAAGCTTGCGGCAGCGCTCGTGATACTCGCGGTAGGTCCGCTTGAGGGGGCCGTGGATATAGGCCGTGCGCTCGGGATAGATCGCCGCCGTCCGGGGCAAGATGGAGAGCGGCGTCAACGGCACATGATTGGCCGCGTTCCGCCCCAAATGGTCATCATAGATGCTTGTTTTGGCCATGCCGGCCTCCCGTGCCGAACCCGATCCTTAGATGCCCGACGCGCCATTGGAATGCAACGGCCAGCGGAACGGCGTTGGAATGCTGATATGATGACGTCCCTTTTCAAACACCAGGAGGTTCCAGATGACCCGGTGGTTCGTTCGCGGCGTCGCGACCGCCTTGATGTGTCTGTTTGCCACATCGTCCATGGCCGACGAGGCGCTCAAGAAGGTCAACATCGGCGTCGACTGGTTCGTCAATCCCGACCACGGTCCCGTCATCGTGGCGCTGGAGCGCGGTTACTTCACCGATGCCGGCCTGGACGTAACCATCGTGACGCCGACCGACACCATGGACAACGTCACCATGGTGCTCGACGGACGCGCCGTGATCGGCATGTCCGATCAGCCGCGGACCCAGATCGAGATCGCCGGCGGCAGCCCCTTGGCCGTGGTCGGCACGCTGATCCCCGTGCCGCTCAATGTCGTGTTGGTCCTGGAGGACGGGGACGTTCAATCGATCGCCGACCTCGCCGGCAAGAAAGTCGGCTATGCCGACAGCGAAAAGGTCGAGCGCGCGCTCTTCGAACTGTCGCTCGCGGCACATGGCATCACCATGGACGACATCACGCTGGTCGATGTCGGCTTTACGATGGTGCCCGCGTTGCTCGACGGCAAGGTCGACGCGTTGACGGATGTCTACCGCAACTTCGAGCCCTACCAGGTCGACATGGCCGGCAAGTCGCCGCGCGTGTTCGATATTGAGAACCAGGCGATCCCGCCCTATAGCGAGCTTCTCTACATCGTTGACAGAAACAACGCCGATGCCGATGTCGTCGCCAAGTTTCTGACCGCTGTCGAACGCGGCGCGCGCGCCATTGCCGACGACCCGGAAGCCGCCTGGCTCGATTTCATCAAGTATGACGGCAAGCTCGACAACACCCTGAACTACAAATCCTGGCACGCGACGGCGCCGTTCTTCGCGCTGCGCCCGGGCCTTGTCGACAGGGCTCGCTTCGAGAGCTTCGCCAGCTTCCTGTCCGACCACAAGCTCATCAGCAGCCTGCCGTCAGCCGATGCCTACTTTCTCGACCCTTGAGCGGTCAGCGGCCACGGTTGATCTGGCGCAAGGGTAGGTGGCATACCCGATGGTAAGAGGTTCAGGACAAACGGGGAGGCAACCATGACGCGGGCCTATGACGAAGCCTATCGCCGCTCGATGGAGGATCCGGAGGGATTCTGGGGCGAATTGGCCGCCGATATCGACTGGACCAAACCCTGGGACCGTGTGCTCGACGACGATAAACCGCCCTTCTACCACTGGTTCGACGGCGCGGAGACCAACACCTGCTTCAATGCTGTCGACCGCCATGTGAACGCGGGACGTGGCGATCAGCGCGCGCTGATCTATGACAGCCCGATCACCGGCGTCGTCAAGACCTGGACCTTCTCCGAACTTAAAGACGCCGTCGCGCTGATGGCGGGCGTCTTGAAAGCCAACGGCGTCGAAAAGGGCGATCGCGTCCTCATCTATATGCCCGCCGTGCCCCAGGCCGTCATCGCCATGCTGGCGTGCGCGCGGCTCGGCGCCATCCATTCCGTCGTCTTCGGCGGCTTCGCTGCCAGCGAGGTTGCCAAGCGCCTCGACGATGCCACGCCAAAGCTGGTCCTGACCGCGACCTGCGGCATCGAGCCCGGGCGCATCGTCGCCTACATGCCCATCCTCAACGAAGCCTTCGAGCTCGCCGGCCACAAGCCCGAGAAAGTCATCGTGCTCCAGCGCGAACAGCAGCCGGAGGCACTCGTCGCCGGCCGCGATCTCGACTGGGACACGGAACTGGCCAAGGCCGAGCCCGCCGATTGCGTGCAGGTCAAGGCGACCGATCCGCTCTATATCCTCTATACCTCCGGCACCACCGGCAAACCGAAGGGCGTGGTGCGCGATAACGGCGGCCACATGGTCGCGTTGAAGTGGTCGATGAAGGCGGTTTATGACCTCGACCCCGGCGACGTCTGGTGGGCGGCCTCCGACATCGGCTGGGTCGTCGGCCACAGCTACATCGTCTACGCACCCTTGCTGCACGGCTGTGCGACCATCCTGTTCGAGGGCAAGCCCGTCGGCACGCCGGATGCCGGCGTCTTCTGGCGTGTCATATCGCAACACGGCGTCAAGGCGCTCTTTACGGCGCCGACCGCGTTCCGCGCCATCAAGCGCGACGATCCCGACGGCAAGCTGGTCGGCCAGTACGACCTCTCGAAGTTCGTCACCTTGTTCCTGGCCGGTGAACGCGCGGACCCCGACACCATCCAGTGGGCCGAACGCATCCTGGACCGTCCGGTGATCGATCACTGGTGGCAGACCGAGACCGGCTGGGCGATGGCGGCCAACTGCTTGGGTCTTGGCCGCTTCCCGGTCAAGTACGGCTCACCGACGAAACCGGTGCCGGGCTACGCGATCGACATCCTGGATGACGGCGGCCACAAGGCCCCGACCGGCGAGATCGGCGCCATCTGCGTCAAGCTGCCGCTGCCGCCATCGGGCCTGCCGACGCTGTGGAACAACGACCAGGGTCTGATCGACGCCTATATGGCCGACTTCCCCGGCTACTACAAAACCGGCGACGCCGGCATGATCGACGAGGACGGCTACGTCTACATTATGAGCCGCACCGACGATCTGATTAACGTCGCCGGTCACCGCCTCTCGACAGGCGGTATGGAGGAGGTGTTGGCCAAACACCAGGACGTCGCCGAATGCGCCGTGGTCGGCGTCGCCGACAAGCTGAAGGGCCACGTACCCGTCGGCTTCATGGTCTTGAAGGCAGGCGTCAACCGGCCGGATGCGGAGATCGTCAAGGAAGTCATCCAGATGGTGCGCGACGACATCGGTCCGGTTGCCAGCTTCAAGTCCGCCACCGTTGTTGAGCGCCTGCCCAAGACCCGCTCGGGCAAGATCCTGCGCAAGACCATGCGCCAGATCGCCGACGGCGAGGACGTCCCCGTGCCGCCGACGATCGACGACCCCGCGATCCTGGGCGAGATCACCGAGGCGCTCAAACCGCTGGGCTACGCGAAGGGTTAGTCCGGCGATCACGATCACATCCCAGCTTGCCGCTGCACGCGGCCGGGACGCGGAAAGGCGAGGGACTGTCGCGGTACGTACGCGTTCTTGCGTTATGCTATTGCCAGACGCCGGCTAGAATCACGGCGCAACAGGGGTTTGGGGAGATTGGCCATGAACATCACCACCTTTACCAAGCGCGCGCTTGTTGGCGCGATCGCCTTGCTTGCCTCGTCGTCAATCGCGCTCGCTTGCACCGGCATCATGCTGGTGGGCTCGGACGGTACCACGGTCAGGGCCAGGACTGTCGAATGGGGCCCGTTCGATTTGCAGCCGACGCTCGACATCGTACCGCGCGGCTATGTCTATCACGCCGGCGACATGCCGGACGGCGCGCCCGGCGCCACCTGGACCGGACGGTTCGGCGTCGTCGGCACCAGCATGCTCGGCCACCCGACGCCGGGCGACGGCCTCAACGAAGCCGGACTGTCGGCGGGTCTCTTCTATCTGCCGGGGTTCACGGAGTACCAGACCTACGATCCCGCGCTGGCCGATCAATCGATCGCCGGCATCCACCTGGCGGGCTACGTGCTCTCCATGTTCGAGACGGTCGAGGAGGTACGGGCGGGCCTCGACGACATTCGCGTTGTCGCCATTGACGATCCCAAGCTCGGCTTTCCGTTTCCCCTGCATATGCTGGTCGCCGACCGGCACGGCGGACGCATCGTCGTCGAATACATCGACGGTGAGGTGACGATCTTCGAGGCGCCGCTAGGCGTCATCACCAACTCGCCGACCTACGATTGGCATATCACCAACCTCAACAACTACCTCAACCTCTCGGCCATCTCGGTGCCGTCACGCGAAGTCGGCGGCTTGACCTTCAGTCCGCTTGGCGCCGGCAGCGGCATGATCGGTCTGCCCGGCGACTTCACGCCGCCGTCGCGGTTCGTGCGCGCCGTCGCGTTTTCGCAGTCCGCGCGCGTGACGCAAGGCGGCTACGACACCGTGCGCGAAGCCTTCCGGATACTCGATAACTTCAACATTCCGCTGGGCGCCGCCGAAGGCGCGGACAACGATGTCGAGGCTGGCGACCTGCTCTATAGCGCGACGCAATGGACGACGGCCGCCGACATGACGAACATGGTCTATTACTACCACACCCAGTTCGACCGCGCCGTCCACGCTGTTGACCTGGGGCGTATCGACTTTGGCGCGATGGGTCCTGATCCCATCAGCATCCCGATGAACGAGAACACGGAACCGGCGATCATCGATCTGACGCCCGGCGAGTGATCTGATCCTGGTCACGCCCGCCGCTCTGCCAGTGGCACGGCCTTCAGCCGTCTAATCCTGAGCGTGTCCGACGTTTTCCTCTGGCCTCGTGCTCGGCGCTGGCTTAAACCCTCGGCCATCAGGCGCGGGGGACCATGGCAAACGACATCAAGCTCATCTCCGGCACGTCCCATCCCGACCTTGCCCGGGAGATCGCCGATTGCCTCGGCCTTTCCCTGACCCAGACCGAGACGGTCCGGTTCGGCAACGAAAACATCCTTTTTCAGTGCAACGAGAACGTCCGCGAGAGTGATGTCTTCGTCATCCAGACATCCTGTCCGCCGGTTTCCGACGGCATCGTCGAGCTGCTCATCATGATCGACGCGCTCAAACATGCCTCGGCCCGGCGCATCACCGCCGTCATGCCGTACTTTCCCTATGCCCGCTCCGACAAGAAGGACCGGCCGCGGATCTCGATCACGGCGCGGCTGATCGCCGACCTCCTGGAGACGGCCGGCGCCGACCGGGTCTTGACCATGAACCTGCATTCGCCGCAGGTGCAGGGATTCTTCCGCATTCCCGTCGACCAACTCGACGCCACGCCGCTTGTCTGCGACCACCTGCTCCAGGCGATGCCGCTTGAAAACACGGTTCTGGTCGCCGGCGATGTCGGCGAGGCCAAGGACCTCGAGCATTATGCTCACCGGCTGAACCTGCCCATGGCGATCATCGACAAGCGGCGCCACGACGACAGTGAACAGGCGGTCGCCGTCGGTCTGATCGGCGATGTCGACGGGCGCGACGCCCTGATTGTCGACGATGAAATAGCCAGCGGCGGTACCTTGATCGCGGCTGCCGATTATCTGCAAAGTCAGGGCGCCAAGCGGATCGAGGCCGCCGCCATGCATCCCGTGATGTCCGGCAACGCCAAGGCCAAGCTGGACGGCTCGCCGATTGGCCGCGTCGTCGTCACCAACTCGATCCCGATCCCGGCCGAGCGCCGCAGTGCCAAGGTCGAGGTCGTGTCCATCGCCGGCTTGTTCGCCAATGCCATCGGCGCCATCCACAACGGATCGTCCGTATCCGCATTGTTCCGGTGATGCCAATGAAACTGATCCACCAACGAAAGGGGAGGGGAGGCCATGCTCTACTTTGTCATCGAGACATTCCGTAATCAGGACGGCCGTGCGGTTTACCGCCGGTTTCGTGACCAGGGCCGCATGGTGCCCGATGGCCTGATCTTCCACGAGAGCTGGATCGCGGCCGATATGAGCCGCTGCTTTCAGGTCATGGAATGCGACGATGTCGGCCTTCTACAGCGCTGGGTCGGTCAGTGGTCGGACCTCGTCGCCTTCGAAATCATCCCGGTCCAGACCGGCAAGGCGACCGCAGCGGCGCTCGCCGATATTCTCGACCCCACCTAGTTAACGTTTGACGCCGTTTTCGAGTCCTGAGACTCAGGACTCGGCGCCAACCTGCTCGGACTCAGTGTTTTTTCGCAGGCACTGTGTTCTCAGAATCACACCCCTTTCGACGGGATTTGCCGCCCGTGCGGGATATTGATCGCGCGTCCATGATCTTCAGGAATCGGCGGTGTTCTGCCGATTAACCATCCTGTCGAACCATAAAACGCGGGATCGTGACGACGCGCACACTTGACGTGTGACGCCGCGCACTTACGCCACCCTCTAATCCGTTAACCTTTTGGATACGAATTGGCCGTTATGGTATCTTCGTTTTGAGTCAAGAGGTTATCACACGAAGATAATCTCACGTCTCGGTAACGGCCGTAGAAGTCAGATTCCAAATGGTGAATCGATATGGCTGGAATCGAGGCAAGTTTGGCCACTCAGGTGGGGGATGCCGCAATGGCAACATCGAGCTTTGCTTACTGTGTCGGGCGCGACCAGGATTCTCGTCAAAAACTGGCAGATATCTTTGGTTATCGGGGAATGTGCGTCACCCTGCAGGCGGTCAACTTGAAGTCGTTGATGTCGCTGGGCAAGGGTGATCCCAAACCCAATGTTGTGCTGATTGATATGACCGATCTGCCGGACGATACCGAGGATGACCTCGATAAGCTGCGGCAGCGGTTTCCCGAGACCGAGTTCCTGGTGACCTGTCCCAGAACCTCGCCGGTTCCGCTGGCGACCTGGGATCCCTGGAACGACATTCTGGAGCGTCGCGCCGCGGCCGGTCGCCGCAACACGACCTACCGCCCGCCGACCCAATAGGCGGGGTCTCAAACGCCGTTCGATTGCTGGCTGTTCCGGAGCCGTCGCCAATCGTTCAAAGCAGGACGTCATGATGCGGAACCGTTGTTGAGCGGTTCCGCATCATCATGTTTAGGCCTGTCAGGTCTGCTCGAAGACCTAGTTGATGATCTCCCACGATCCGTCCGGCCGGTAGCACGCGGTGCCGTAGCCGCTTTCCGTGCGGCCGCCGACGTAGACGACGGTCTGGTACTCCCGGCAGTACTGGCCGGTAACCTGGTGGGTGCCGTCGCGCACCGGCACGACGTAGCCGGCGTTGCCGGTCTGCGGGTTGTTCCAAGCGATCTGTTGGCCGACCGGTACGGTATGCGCCTGATTGCCCGCTTGTTCGGCACAGGCGATATCGCCGGCGCTCAGGCTTGAGCCGATCTCTTGGCCCAACAGCGCGCCGATCAGAACGCCGGCGCCGACCGCGACGAGCTGGCCGTTGCCCTTGCCGATCTGGCTGCCCAAAAGGCCGCCCGCCGCGCCGCCGGCAAGCGCGCCGATCAGGTTGTCGCGGTTGCACGGGCCAAAGAACGACTGGGCCTGGGGCTGCGGATAGGGTTGGTTCACATAGGTCGGGTGATAGGTCTGCCCGCCCAGTTGCTCGATGACGGCAGGCTCGGGCAATAAGGCGGTGGCTGACGGCGGGTGGTCGTCGATGGAAGGCAAGCCCATCGGGCTCAAAAGCGCGGCTACGGCTAAGGTCTTGAACATCGAAGCTACTCTCCCCTCGAAGCGCTCGACACGCGGACGCCAGGGCCTCGGCCCATGGCGGCATACCGGTCTTACGGGGGGAAGCGGGCGGACCCTACGCCCGCGATAAAGCAGATCCGCTCTGCGGCTTCACGTTGCCGTGACGACCGTGCGCACGTGCCGTTCAGTAACGCTTGGGAACGTAGCGCGTGTACCAGGCGCCGGCGACGGCGAACAAACCGCCGGCCAGAAACACGGCAGGCAACGAAAAGACGCTCAACAGCACCGCGAAAGCGCCTGGCGCGCCAATCTTGGCGGTTTCGCGATAGGTCGTGAAGACCGCCGCCATCTCCGCGCGTTCATGGGGATGAACGGCGCGCAGGAACAGCGCGTTGCCAACAGCGTCGATCAGCGAACCGGCCAGGGCGGCGGCCAGCAGCAGCATGACGCCCATGACCGGCCAGTCGGCGAGCGGCGTCACCGCCGCCGACAACAGGCCCGTGCCCAGATATCCGATGGCGAGCAGGGCACGCATGCCGATACGCCGGCCAAGCCGGCCCCAAAGCGGCACCAGCAACATGAAGACCGAGGCAACCGACAGAATGATGCCGGCCATGTCCTCGCCCAGGCCGTATTCGACGCAGTAGATCGGCGCGTAAATGAAGAACATCGTCCACCAGCACGACCGCACGAAGGCCAACAGCCATGCCAGGCGAAGCCGGGGTTGTCGTGCGAAACGCGGTACGAAACGCAGCGGGTTGGATGGCCGCCGCGCGGTCGTCTGGTTACCGGACTCCTCGATCAGGCGGTATCGGAAGGTAAAGATCGCCGAAATCACGGTCAGCGCCGCCATCACCGCAAAGGTCGCCCAGGTTCCGACATCCAGGCTCAGGCGCACGCCAAGCCACGGCGCAATGACAAAACCGGCGCCGACACACATCATCCGCACGGGCTCGAACCGCGCGAAGGCCTTGCGCGGAATACGCTCCATCATCGCGACGTTGTAGGTGATGTCCAGACACAGGAACCCGAAGATGTAGCAGGCCATGCCGGCGGCAAGGCCGATCGCGCCGGCGATCGGGAACACGACGCCAGCGGCCGCGATCAGCAGCGCGCCCAGAATGAAGACTGTGCGGCGGCCAAACTTGTCGACCATGGATGGCACCACCAGGGCGCCAAAGAGTCCCACGAAGCTGACGGCAAAAAAGAAGACGCTGGCTTCCTGCGCACCGCCCAACCGGTCCAGCGCCAGGATCGGGATCACCGCGCTGGGCAGCACCCAGGACGCCGCCACCGCCGCCTGCACAAGCGCAAAGGGATAGGCGTGCGGAACATCGGCAACATCCAGCAAGCGTGATAAACGCAAGTTCACCGACGGCACCTTATCGCGAAGAGACGAACCGCCCGCAGGACGCGAGCAGGTTGGCGGATACTAACTTCCTGGTCGTATGTGGTGATCTTTTGTCTTGTTCGGCGAACTGTCAAGTTCCAGACGGCGGGCTCTCGAACGTCATGACGTTGCGCGGTTCGTTATCGCGGCGCGGGTCCGGCATACTCTCTTCGGCAAAGCCGCCGGCGGTGTAGTCGCCGATGACGCGCCGCCAGAACGCGATAGCCGGATCGTTGCTTGGTACCTGCGTCACCTGCCAGCGGCCGGGAAACTGGTTGAAGGCGGCTACGGCGGCGGCCCGGCCGACACCACGACCGGCATGCGGCCCCAGCACAAAAAACTGCCCCATGTTCCAATCGATGCCGTCTGCGATGCGGTACCGGTCGATCAGGCAGAACCCGGCAACCTGACCGTTGGCGTGAATCACAAAGGGGTGGTTGCCGTCGTCCCAATAGGTGCCGAAGTCGTCGGCGTCATAGAGCCAGTCTTTGTCGATCGCCCACTCGGGATCGGGACCGAACACGCGCGCTATCTCATAGACGTAAAGACGCCCGAGATCCTGCACGAAGGCACGCTCATCATCGCGCGCGCGTACCAGTTCGACGTTCAACGTTTCAGCTCCGAGAAGCTACTTTCCACCATCAACACAGTTGCCGGGTGAGGACCGGCACGCGGCTGCACTCAGGGGCTGCGACTTGGCGAGACATCTTCTGACGCCATTTTGGCAAGCGCCACGCGGTCGATCTTACCCGCGGCGTTTTCGGGGAGTCTCTCGATCGCGAAGATCTCCTCCGGCGCCTTGTAGCCAATGCGATCTCGCGCCCTTTCCAGTATCTCCGCCGCCGGCAACTGCTCTACGCCAGGCTTCAGCACGACGTAAGCGCGCACATTCTGGCCATGCAGCGTATCGGGAACGCCGACGACCGCGGCGGCTTCTATCGTATCGTTTTCAAGCAAGACGTTTTCGACTTCCTGCGGCGAGATGTTCGAACCGTCGTGAACAATGATCTGCTTCTTTCGTCCACAGAACCAGAAGTACCCTTGGTCATCAAAGCGGAGGAGATCGCCGGTGTTGAGCCATCCATCGTTGATCACCTCGGCGGTCGCGGCCGGATCGCCAAAGTACCCGGCCATGACAGAGGGTGAGCGGACCCACAGAACACCTTCTTCACCCACGCCAAGGTCGTTGCCCTTGGCGTCCCGGACAGAAAACTCGTTTCCGGCCATGGCCGGTCCGACGGAACCGTGAACAATCGGACCATCGGGCGGGTTGTGTGTCACGATACCGACTTCGGTCAGCCCGTAACCCTCTGCAAGTTCGACACCTGAAACCTGCTGAAATTTCTTTTGCAGGTCCGTCGCCACCTTGTCGCCGCCGCAATCGCACATTCGCAGTTTCTCAAACGCCGCATCGGCGTCATCCGATGCGTAGACAACTTCGGTAAGAGCGTAGGGCATCATGGCGATCACGGTCGGCTGGTGATGCCGCATCAAGGGCATCACCGCACCAACGCTAATGTCCTTGGCGACAACTGCGCTTCCACCCACGGAAAGCGCGGCATAGGACATGATTTGCGCCAGCATGTGGGAGAAAGACGATACCGGTAGGATCGTATCGCTGTCCGTGATCCGATAAGCAGCGCGGAGGGATGCCACGATGTGACCGAGACTGCGTTGCGTGTGGGTGACACCCTTGGGTTGCCCTGTGCTGCCGGATGTGAAGAAGACAACAGCTGGATCATCCGGGCCGGGGCGGTCGGATGGTGCGGCGACGCCGGCGCGTTCCGTCAGAGGCTCGAACAAGCCGAACCCGGGCAAGCCGCCCTCGACGGAAAGGCCGCCCAGTTCCAAACCGGCAACGCCGGCGCATTGCGAGACATCATCTGCGCGCTCGGCATGAGCGATCATCAGCCGTGGTTCGGTCAAACCGATGGCGTGGTCGATATCGTGCGCCAGGTACCGATAGTTCAGCGGCACGGCCACGAAACCTGTACGCAGGCACGCCAGGTAGTGCACGAGAACCTGCAGGCGATTAGGCAAGAGCGACACAATTCTGTCGCCGCGCCTAAGACCGAGATCCAAGTAGTGGCTGGCGAGGTTTTGGCTCTGTGCATCAAGCTCGCGCCAAGTCAGAACTTCGCTCAGAGAGGAAACGGCGATGGCATCGGGCGTTTGTCCCAAACCCCGTTCCAGAAGCCGTGATAGGTCGACCGAACGATCAAGGGCTGGGCCGGTGAGGGTCATTTGGCGCACTCCCTGTCAGCGAGACAGCATGAACGGAACCGAAGATCGATTCAGGTTATCGCCGGGTCATGGCATTTCCACCTTTATGTAGGGCACCATCAAAAACTGTTGCGTCGGAAACAAACTCCGCAATCGATAGCGCCTCGCGCGTGGCCCCGTGTTCATGGATGCCGGTTCAGGCCCGGCATGCCGGCACGATCAGGGAGTGCTCTCGATGATCTCGCGGATCTTGGCGCTGACGACCTCCGGCTTGTGGCCGAAGAGTGAGCAGTGGCCGAGGCCCTCCAACAGATGGAAGTGGCCGTCCTTGGCCGCTTCCGCCACCAGTTTGCCGCGCGCAGGGGGTGTCTGCATGTCCTGGCCGAAACCGATGACGTGCAGCGGGCGCGTGCATTGGGGCAGGCGGTCCATGGCGGAATAGTCCAGGCATGCCTGCCATTGCGCGGCCAGCATGTCGCCGTCGCGTTCGCGATAGGCCGCGGCGACAATCGGTTTCACCTTTTCCCACAACGCGTCGTCGCCCAGGACCTCCGACGGGTACATGAGGAGCGCGTAGTGGGCCATGGCGAAATCGGGCGGCAGGGTGCCGCCGGATTCGCGGAAGCGGATCTCAGCGTCTTCCCACTCATGGATGAAACCGGCCTTGCTGCCGGATGTGCCCATGGCGATGGCGACGCGCACGAGATCGGGATGGCTGAGCGCCATCTCCTGGACGATCAGCGCGCCCATGGAAAGCCCGACCAGGTTGACCGGTGGCGTGCAGACCTCACGGATCAGCGCGGCGCAGTCGGTGGCAAAGGACGCGATCGGCCACGGCGTCGGCTCGTGCACGACCGTCTTGCCGGCACCGCGCGGATCGAAGCTCGTGTTGCGGTAGTCGGGAAAGGCCGCCATCTGCTCGGCCCATTCCTCGCCGGTCTGATCGCCGCCGGGGATCCAGACGATGTCGGGGCCTGAGCCCTGCTGCAGATAGAAGACGTCGGCGACGTCCGTCTTCAAGGTTCCGGTCTGCATGGGCGCCTCCGTCGCTTAGCGTTCAGGGGTTCGTCAATTGCGCCTGGTTCACCACGCGGCCGCGCCAGCAGTAGAGCGCGAACAGTGGCGTTTCGCGCGTCGTCATCTCGTGGCGCAGCCATGGCGGATTATGCACGGCCTCGCCGATGGCGCGCGGCGTGCCGGGGTCCCCATTTTGACTCCACAGCGTGTCGCCGGAGAGCGGGTGATAGATCTCCTCGGCCTCGTGGTGGTGCTCGGGATAATGACGTCCCGGACCGATGACGAAGAAGCCGCAGGCAATGCGGTCGTGCTTCAGGATCGCGCGGTCGCCGACCAGGGTGACGTAGCCGTAGTTGTCCATATAGTCGTCGCCCAGGGACGCGCGATAGTGCTCCGTCTGGATCCACGGGCTTTCCGGTTCGATCGCCATGAAGCCATGGACGACCGAGGCCATCGGACCGTTCAACGCTTCCGGCAGGGCGGACGCCAAGTGTGTCGCGCCGGGCAGGCGGGATGGTTCGGGCGGTTCCGGCGCCGGCAGGTTTTCAAGCTCGTGCGCGACATCGTTCAGCATGTCGGCCGTCGGCCCGCCCTTACGCGCCTCCGTTCGGTAGAAACTCGCGATGATCGACACAACGGCCGCAAAACGCAGACCGAAGGTGTCGGAGATTTTGTAGCCGACGATGATCTTCTTCCCAGCGACGCGGAGCCTGCCGTGTCCGCAAGCCGGGTTATAGCGCGAACCCGAACGATCCGCACCAAACGTCAAACCCGACGTTAATCCTGGGCACGTGCCTCGGCGCGCGCCAGATAGAGGCCGACGAGGATCAACACGACGGCGCCGGCCATCACGTCCGGCGTCGGCCACTCGCGCCAGATGACGAAGCCGAACAGCACACCCCAGACCAGCATCAGATAGTCGAACGGCGCGAGGACCTGCGGCGGCGCGCGCCGGTAGGCCTGGGCAAAGCTCGCCTGGGCGCCGACGCCGGCCGTGCCCATGGCGATGATCAGGCCGATGTCGATCAGGGTCAGCGGTTGCCACACGAACGGCACGGCGGCACCCAGCACCACGACGAACGTGACGGCAAGCGCGAGCACGATCGTCGTGTTGCTTTCGCTGCGTGTCAGAACGCGTGTGAGCAAGATGTCGATGGCAGCAAGCAGCGCGCTCAACAGCATCCACGCCGCGCCCGCCGACATGACGCCGGCGCCCGGCTGCACCATCCAGACGACGGCGACGAGACCCGTCGCGACCGCCAGCCATTGGCGCAGCGCGACCTGTTCCTTCAGCACGACCGCGGCGAGCACGGTGGCGAGCAGTGGCGTCGTGAAGCTGATCGCGACCGCATCGGCCAAGGGCAGCAGCACGACGCCATAGATGAAGGCCAGGAACGTGCCGAGCAGTACCAGGGAACGCAGCATCAAGAGCCAGGGTCTGCGCACGCGCAAATGTACCAGCGCGGCGGCGCCACCGCGTCTCGCCGCGCCCGCCACTGCCCAGGCGAGCAGCACGAGGCCGTAGACGAACAACACCTGGATCGGATCGATCTCGCTGCCCAGCCACTTGGCGATGCTGTCCTCGGTCGCGAAACACAGGGTCGACACGACGATCCAGCCGATACCGCGCAGGTGATGGGCCTCGGTCGCCGGCGCCTGGCTCTCAGACGTCATCGTTCAGGGAGTGAGCGCCAGGCCCAGGCGCGGGCCGATCTCGGTGAAGCCGTTGCGTTCATAGAACGCCACCGTGCGTGCCCAGCGCTCGGCCGGCGGCGCGCCCACCTCCAGGCGCGACCATCCCTGTTGGCGGCCATAGTCGGCCGCGGCGGCGATCAGGGCCTCGCCGACACCGGCCGATCGCTGGTCGGGATCGACGCACAGCTCAGCGATCTCGCCAAAGCGCCCACTGGCATAGACCGAGACGCAGGTCGCCAGCGTCAGCACGCCAACCGGCTGCGCGCCGCGCCGCGCAATGAAGGCGGTGAACAGATCCGGGCGCGCCAGCAGATCGCGCGCGGTTGCCTCCATCTCCTCGGGATCGCGCGCGCTGTCGAACAGCTCGGCCAAAAGGCGGGTGACAAAGTCGGCGACGGTGGCGGCGTCCTTGGCGTTCGCCTGGTCGATTGTAAGGGGTGCCGGCATGCTGACTCCTGAGCGTTCGGTTGCGCTGTTGGCGCAAAAGCTAGGGCCGGCCTGTCTTGCCGTTCCAATTGAAATTTAATACGAAAATATCAGCAATTCTGATAAGTTGGATCTATGCCCAGCGCCCTCGACGTCCCCCATCTGGAGCTGCTCGTGGCGGTGGCCGATGGCGGCAGCCTGAACAACGCCGCTCAGGAGCTTGGCGTGACGCAGCCGGCGCTGACCTACCGTCTGCGCGAGGCCGAGCGGCGGTTGGGCGCGCCGCTATTCGTGAAAGGTCGGGGCAAGCGCCTGCGCATGACGCCGTCCGCCGAGCGCCTGTTGCCGTCGGCCCGGCGCGTGCTGGACGAACTGGCGCGCGCCGAACACGACGTCCATCGGTTCGCCGGCGGTATTCGCTATGTGGTCCGGGTCGGCGTCGCCGACCGGCTGTGTCCGACGTGGCTGCCCTCCTTCGTCAAGTTTCTGGTCGAGCGCAACGGTGAGATCACCATCGACCTGGTGCCCGCGGCGCTGCACGCGCCGGCCGATGCGCTGGCGCGTGGCGCCGCTGATGTCGTCATCAGCCAAGACGCGGCGAAACCGGCGGGCCGGCAGCACTTCGAACTGTTCCGCGACACTCTGGTCGCCGTGCTGCCTGCCGATCATGCGTTGGCGAGCGAACCGGCCTTCAACGCCGGCATGGTCGGGAGCGAGACCTTTATCACCGCCGCGCCGGTCTTTGAGCGCAGCTTCGCCTATCAGGCCTGCCTCACGGATGCTGAAGCCGCACCGGCGCAGGTCCTGAAGGCAGCGTCGGGCGACGGCGTGCTTGCCTATGTCGCGGCGGGTCTGGGCATTAGCTTGGTCGGCGCGCGCGATGCAGAGCTCTTTCGGCGCGACCGACGGGTCGCCGTGCTGCCGCTTGCCGGCAAGACACCCGACATCGTCTGGTGGGCCGGCACCCGGGCGGACGAACACGGCGGTTCGCCGGCCTATTTTGTCGCCGACCACCTTTCCCTGTGGTGCCAGGAGATCATGCCCCATAGGGCGCTGACGTAATCGTGGCCGTTCCGTCCTTGCCCGCGACGCCCCAGTCTCCAATAGTGTTGGGATCATGACGCAAGAAAAACCGAAACAACCGGCCTGGCTGAAGCCGGTCACCGAATACGGCCCGCTGATCGTCTTTGTCGTCGCCTATGTGCTCGACGATTTGATGACGGCGACCGCCGCCTTGATGATCGCGACCGTCATTGCCTTGGCGCTGTCTTATTCGATCGCGCGCCACATCCCGATGCTGCCGCTGGTCACCGCGATCATCGTCGGCATCTTCGGCGGGCTGACCCTGTGGCTGAACGACGAGACCTTCATCAAACTCAAGCCGACAATCATCCAGGCGTTGTTCGCCGCCGTCCTGTTCGGCGGGCTTCTGCTCGGCAAGCCGCTTTTGAAGCCGCTGCTGGGTGCGGCGCTCAATCTGGACGACGAGGGCTGGCGCAAAATGTCCTTGCGCTTCGCGATCTTTTTTCTGGTCATGGCCGGCATCAACGAACTGGTGTGGCGCACCCAGTCGACTGACATCTGGGTCGCCTTCAAGACCTTCGGCATCGTCGTGCTGACCATGGCGTTCGGCATGTGCCAGATCGGACTCATCAAGAAGCACATGCTGCCGGAAACCGCCGAGGGCGGCGAAGCCGACTGATGGTTCGTTCGGGGAGGGTCCAGTGACGACGCTGCAATTGGGCGACATCGCCATCGACCGCGTCATCGAAATGGAAAAGGCACCTTTCGTGCTGCCGGAGTTTTTCCACGAGGCCACACCCGAGGCGGTCGCGCCCTACCGCGCGTGGCTGGAGCCCGACGCGATCGATCCGGTCACCGGTGACATGCTGCTGACCGTCCAGTCCTATCTGGTCCGCACGCGCCACCACACGATCCTGATCGATACCTGCGTCGGCTGCCGCAAGTCCTATGACGGCATTCCCGCCTGGCAGGACCGGCGCGACGAAACCTGGTTGCGCAATCTGGCCGCCGCCGGTGTCGCGCCGGAGCAGATCGATTTCGTCTTTTGTACCCACCTGCACCTCGACCACGCGGGCTGGAACACGCGCCTGATCGATGGCCGCTGGGTGCCGACCTTCCCGAACGCGAAGTACATCTTCGCGCGCGACGAGGTCGCCTCTGCCGCTGAGATTGGTCACCTCGACTTCCAGGAGAACGTGCAGCCCGTGCTCGACGCCAAGCAGGCGGTGCTGGTCGACACCGACTACGCGCTCGACGACCAGGTCTGGCTCGAGCCGACGCTGGGCCACACCGCTGGCCATGTCGCGGTCCATCTGAAGTCAGGCTCGGCCCACGCGGTCGTTACTGGCGATCTCATCCATTCGCCGCTGCAGCTCGTCCAACCCGATTGGAGCCCGCATTTCGACTACGACATCGTGCAGTCACGCGCGACGCGCCGGCGTTTCCTCGACACGCACTGCGACACCGACACGAGGATCATGACCATCCACTTCCCGCTGCCGTCGATCGGCCATGTGGTGCGGGACAAGGACGCTTTCGGTTTCGACTACGTCAACGGCGCCTGACAACCAGCGTCATCGAGTGGTTGTCGAAGATGTGGTCGTCGGGTTCGGTACGGAACAGGTCTTCGAGGCGCGCGTAGAATGTCTCGGTCAACGCGTCGGCACCGTTGTCTTCGGTGGCCGACAGATTGAACAGGCCGTTGCGGAAAGCGGACTCCGAAAAGCCGCGCGCGAAGGCGGCGTAGGCTTTGGCGTAGACCGTATCGTCACCGTCGCGGCGCCAGGCCTCCACATAAGGGTTGGGGATCAGCTCGTTTTCGAGTTCGACGATCTCGAACGCGGCCTTCAGATCGTCCTCGCGCTCCAGCGGCGCGCGGATCTCGTGGAGTTCGCGGAAATAGACCGGGAAGACGAAAGCGTCGAGGTGGGCGCGCTCGACAAGTCCCTCGTCGACCATGCCGTCGGCGATTTGCCAGAAGGCGCGGTAGAGACGGTGACCGCCGGCGGCGAGCCCGCTGCGGTCGTCCGGATCCTTGATCGACGACATCGCTTCGAACACAAGCCAGCCGCCGGGCCGCACTTCGCGGGCGCGCCTGCGCATGAAGCGTGTCCAGTGATCGTCGGCGATGGCGGCGATCTCGTCGCGCGCCGGTCCTGTCATGTCGGCGAAGAACAGCGTATCCGGCGAGATGATACTGGTTGCGCCGTCGAGCCAGTGGGACGCCATGAACGACATGCCGAGATCGATGGTTGCCGGGCTGGCGACGGTATCGAAGAAGCTGCCGGCCGACACGACGACACGCACGCCGTCGACGTCGTTCAGGTAACCGTCCGGCCCCTGAATGTTCGCGACGAGGTCGTTCCAGTCGTTGCTGATCTGATCGTTGTGGACGGCGACGATGGGGAGGTCGCCATGGTGCTTGCGCACCTCGTCGAGCACGGCACGAAACGCCGCCATCGAGTTGCGTCCGGGGCCGCAGCCATAGTCGATGACGGTGATCTCTTGCCTTCCCCTGTCGAGCGCCTGAACCGCGCGGCGCAGGCGTGCGGCCTGTTGCTCCACGGCGTTTCCCTGGATCGCGGAATGGCTGTCGTAATAGCCTTCACCGCCCATGCCGTCGGTGGCCTTGCTGCCGGGGTCGTTTGCCGTCATCGCCGCTTCAGCACCACGGTCATCGATTGGGTTTCCGACGGGTGGCGCAACGGTTCGTCGCGGTAGAGCTGTTCAAGACGATCGTAGAATGTGTCCGTCACAACATTGACCTCCTCGGCGTTGCCCGCCGATCCCTCGAACAGACCGCTACGCATGGTCGACTCCGAATAGGCGCGAACGTAGCCGACATAAGCCGCCGCGTAGGCCGTCGCATCGCCGTCCTGCTTGAAGGTCTCTTCGAACGGGGTCGGATAGCGCTCATTCACGACCTCGACGATCTCGAACGCATCTTGAAGCGCGCCGCCTGGATCAAACGGCCCGCGGGCTTCGTGCTCATCACGGAAGTAAACGGGAAAGACATAGTGATCGAGCAGCTCTTTCTTGATTAGTCCCTCATTCGCCATCGCTTCGGCAACCCGGAAGCAGGCGCGATAGTTCCCACGTCCCGCCGCTAACACACCGCTGGGATCATCGGTATCCGGGACCGATGACAGCGTCTCGACAACCAGCCATCCGCCGGATCGCAACTCGCCAGCGCGTGCGGCAAAGAATCTCGTCCAGTCTTGCGCCGCGCGGACGGCAAGTTCGTGGCGTGCGGGTTCGTCGAGATCGCAAAAGAACAAGGTGCCGGGCGAGGGCATGTGGACGGCGCCGTTAAGCCAGTGCACCGACATGAACGACATGCCGAGGTCAATGGTGCCGGCGCATGCCACGGGTTCGTAGAAGCTCTCGACGGACGCCTCGACGCGGGTCGTGGTAAAGTCACTCAGATAGCCGCCGGGTCCGCGAATGTTCGCGAAGAGATCGTTCCAGTCGTTGCCGAACTGATCGTTGTGCACGGCGACAAGCGGCATGTCCGGCCGTTGCTTGCCGACTTCCTCGAACACGGTGTGGAAGGCGGCCATCGAATTCCGGCCGGGACCGCAGCCATAGTCGATGACACGCAGCTCATCGGTGGTCAGGTCCAGGTGGCGCACCGCGTTACGCAGACGCTCGGCTTGGCCGACGACGGTGCTGCGCTGGACCTGCGAATGGTTGTCGTAGTATCCGCTGCCGCCCATGCCTTCGGTCGCCGGGTCGTCGCGATCGTTCCCAGGGCCGTTTGATGTCATCGTCGCCTCATCACCAAGGTGGCGACGCGGTGGGCGAAGCCGTGTTTATCCGGTTCATTCGCGAACAGCGTTTCGAGCCTCTCGTAAAAGACATCGGCCAGTGCCTTCGCCTCCGCCTCATTCGACGTCGACGGCGTGAACAGGCCCGCTGTCAGCGTCGCTTCAGAGAACGCGCGGGCGAACCCGACATAAGCCTTGGCATAGGCCGTCGCGTCGCCTGTCTTTTTCAACGCCTCTTCTATCGGCATCGGCAAGAGCTCGTTGGCAAGTTCCAAGACCTCGAAGGCGGCTTTCAGTGTGCCGTCTCGTTCCAGCGGTGCAGCGATCTCGTCGGAAAGGGGAAAGTAGACAGGGAAGATGAAGTCATCGAGCACGTCTTTGGCGATCTGACCGTCATCGGCGAGGCCTTCGGCGACCGCTCCTATGGCGCGATAGAGTCCGGCAGCCGCCGCCGCCACGCCGCTTGGGTCGCCGGCATCGGGAACGGCCGACAACACATCCATGACCAGCATGGCGCCCGGTTTCATTTCGCGGGCGCGCTGCGTCACAAACGCCGTCCAGTCGCGCGCCGCCATGGCCGCGATCTCGCTTTTCGCCGGTTCCGGCAGATCGCAATAGAACAAGCTGCCGGGCGACGGCATGCGCACCGCGCTCGCCAGCCAGTGGGCCGCCGCGAACGACATGGCGAAGTCGATGACGCCCGCGCTGGCGACGGGACCAAAGAAACTGCCAACGGCCGCCTCGACGCGAATGCTCTCGATGTCGTTGAGGTAACCGTCGGGGCCGCGCACGTTGGCGAAGAGGTCGTTCCAGTCGTTGCCGATCTGATCGTTGTGCATGGCGACGACCGCGATATCGGGCCGGCGTTGGCGCACTTCGTCCAGCACTGTGTGAAACGCGGTCATGGAATTGCGACCGGGCCCGCAGCCGTAGTCGATGATGCGCAGCTCCGGGCCGCTCAGGTCAAGCGCGCGCGCGGCATCACGCAGCCGCGCCTCCTGGCTGCGGATACCATCCTTTTGTGCACCGGAATGGCTGTCGTAGTAACCCCTGCCGCCCATGCCGTCGGTGGCAGGGGCCTGGCCGTCCTTTTCTGGGCCGGCCATGCTGTCGGCGCCTCTAGGACGAAACGTCGCCGGCCTGGATCTCGGCCTCGTCGCGGGCGGCCAGTTCGGCGCGCGCCTTTTCCATGGCCGATTCCTTGGCCCGGACCTTCGCGTTCGCCTTCTCAATTTCCGTGTTCAGCTTGTCGCGCGTGCAAAGCCCCAGCAGCACCGGATCCTTGGGCACGATATTGGCGCTGTTCTTGTGGGTGTGCTCGCGCACCGCGTTGATGGTCTGCTTGGTGGTGCCGACCAGGCGCATGATCTGGGCGTCGGATAGCTGTGGGAACCGGCGCACCAGGAACTCGATCGCGTCGGGCTTGTCCTGGCGCTTGGAGACCGGGGTGTAGCGGCTCTTGGTCTGCTTGGGCTGGGGCAGATCCTCGCGCAGGCGCATCTCAAGGCGCGCGTCGGGGTCCTTTTCGCAGCGCTCGACCTCTTCCGGCGTCAACTGGCCGCCGGTCACAGGGTCCTGGCCGACGATGTTGACGGCCACCTCGCCATCGGCGATCGCCTGGATTTCCAGCGGGTGCATGCCGCAGAAATCGGCGATCTGCCCGAAGGACAGGGTTGTGTTGTCGACCAACCAGACAGCGGTCGCCTGGGGCATCAGCAGTTGAACCATGATATCTCCTTAAGTGAGGCCGCCGCTGGCCAGGCCACAAAGCAGCAGTCTCTGAATGCTCTCTGATACTTAGTCGACAGGCGGGCCGGTGACAACCATGGCGGCCATGGCCGATGTCACGCTTCCGGCATAGGCTTGGGGCCATGTCCTGGACCCTGACGCCCGCCCTATTGGAAGACGCACCTGCCGTCGCAGCCGTGGTGGCTGCCGCCTACACCCCCTACATCGCGCGGATCGGCACGAAACCGGGGCCGATGCTGGACGACTACGCGGCGGTCATCGCCGATCACATCGTCCATGTCGCCCGCGACGGTGGGGCGCCTGGCGGGACAATCGGCGGGGTCGTCGTCCTGATCGAAAAGCAGGACGGCACGATCCTCTTCGACAACATCGCCGTCGCGCCGGAAGCCCAGGGTTCGGGCCTGGGCCGCCGCCTGATGGATTTCGCCGAGGCCGAGGCCGCCCGGCGCGGCTACGCCCGCCTCGACCTCTACACCCACCATATGATGACCGAAAACATCGAGATCTACGCTCGCCGCGGCTATGTCGAGACCGACCGCCGCACCGAACGCGGTTTCCCCCGCGTCTACATGGCGAAGGATCTGGAGCGGTAGCGTCAGTCCATGGTCAGCACGATCTTGCCGACATGGGCGTCGTCGATGGCGCGGTGGGCGTCTGCGGCTTCGGCCAGCGGGTAGGTGGCGTGGACGATCGGCTTGACCCGGCCGGTCTCGAGCAAGGGCAGGACCTCGCGCGACAACTCCTCGGCGATTTGGCCTTTCGCCTCGACGCTTTGGGCGCGCAGCGTCGAGCCGGTGATGGTGCCGCGTTTCATCATCAAGGGCGCGAAGTTGATCTCGGCCTTCGAGCCGCCCAGGAAGGCGATGAAGACGATGCGGCCTTCCATCGCGAGCAGCTTCAGGTTCTTGGCGATGTAGTCGCCGCCGACCATGTCCAGGATGACGTCGATACCCTGGCCGCCGGTCACTTCGTTCAAGACCTCGACGAAATCTTCGTCGCGATAGTTGATGGCCCGTTCGGCGCCGAGTTCTTCGCAGGCGCGGCAGCGTTCGTCGTCGCCGGCCGTGGCGAAGACGCGGGCGCCGCGCGCCTCGGCAAGCTGGATCGCTGTCGTGCCGATGCCGCTCGCCCCGCCATGCACCAGGAAACGTTCGCCGGCCTGAAGCCGGCCGCGCTGAAAGACATTCGTCCAGACGGTGAAGAAGGTCTCCGGCACGCCTGCCGCCTCGGCCATGGAAAGACTCACGGGTATGGGGAGCGCCTGGGGTTGCGGCACGGCGCAGTACTCGGCATAGCCGCCGCCGGTGACCAGCGCCATGACCTGATCCCCGATCGTCCAACGGTCGGCGTCAGGACCCAGCGCCACGACCTCGCCCGCGACCTCCAGGCCCGGGATGTCGCTGGCGCCCGGCGGCGGCGGATAACCGCCCAGGCGCTGCAGCACGTCCGGCCGGTTGACGCCGGCGGCATGGACCTTGACCAGCACCTCGCCGACATCCGGTTGCGGCACATCCCGCGACGCCGTCTTGATGACCTCGGGCCCGCCGGCGCCGTCATACTCGATCACGGTCATCTGGCTCGGGATGGTGCTGGCCATGGCGGTCTCCTGTCAGTTGTCGTGGCGTTGCGGCGTGACGAGGGCCTCCTATACTACAGCCACGCTGCACGACGGAGTTCTTTGCGATGGACACCGACGATCTCGAACCGCTCCGGCCCAAACCCACGGTCAAGGAGCTGGAGGGCATGTCGATCGAGGCGCTCGGCGATTACGTCGCCGAACTGGAGGCCGAGATCAAACGGGCTGAAGCGATGATCGCCAGCAAACAGTCGGCGCGCGCGTCGGCGGACTCCGTCTTCAAGACCTGACGCGCCGCAAAAGCCTGTCGGGTGCGATGGCAAGCAGGCCGGCGCCGGTGATCATGACCATTCCGGTGACGGTCAAGAGGTCGAGCGGGGCTGAGAAGATCACCAGGCTGAACAGGGCGGCGAAGACCAGGTAGGTGTAGTCGAACGCGGCGATGACGGCGCCGGGCGCGCACTGATAGGCCGTCGCCGTGCCCGTGGTGACGGCGACGATCAGCACGGCCAGGAAGGCCATGATCGCCCATTCCCTTAGGCCCATCGGCGACCAGTCGGCCAGCATGAAGCGATAGGCGTTGGCGTCGACATCAACGGGCTGCCACAGCAGGACGCCCACCGAACCGACGACCCCGAACACCAGAAAGGCGACGTTCAGGCCGAACGCCAGGACCAGCGGGCTGTCTTCGGTGCACTTCGCGCGCGTGATGACGGCGGCGAGCGCGTAAAAGACGGCGGCCAGCACCGGCAAAAGCGCCACCGCGCTGAAATCGTCGGTACCGGGCCGCAGGATGACGAGCACGCCGGCGAAGCCGATGGCGATGGCGACCCAGCGTTTCATGCCGACCGCCTCGCCGATCAGAAGCGCCGAGAAGAGCGTGATGAAGAGCGGGCCGGTGTAGTAGCCGGCCGCCGCGACCGCCAGGTTCAGCAAGGGCAGGGCGGTATAGAAACAAAGCCACATCGCCATCAGGCAGAGGCTGCGCAGAACCACCCATCCGGCCGCGCGCGGTATGAGCGCGCGCCAGCCACCGCCCCACATGACCAGCACGGCCAGCAACGGCACCGCGACGAACGCGCGGGCGGTAAAGACCTGCCAGACCGAAAAATCGGCACTCAACAACTTCACCATGGCGTCGGAAAAGGCGAGGCCCAGTGCCGTCGCCGTCATGGTGACGACGCCCAGCGCGATCCGGTCAGGGCGCGCGTTATCCACCGCGTTCATCGCTCGGCGAACTTCGGCATTTGATCGAGAGGCGGCTGATCGGCGAACACCACCTCGTCCGCACCGAACCGCATCCACGGCTGCGCGTGCCGCGTCCAGACATGGCAGCCCGGCTCGACCCAGCTCGTATCATCCAGGGTGCCCGGCTTGACGCTCAGGAACGGATAGTCGCCTTCATCCGTGAACCACTGGTGATAGATCCGGGTGCCGCAATCCGGGCAAAAGTAGCAGCGGAAGTCGCGGCCGTGGCCGGGCCTGACGAAATGGGCTGGTGGCTTGCCCGCCAGCGTGAAATCGCCGCCATCGAAGACCACCGCCATGCCGAACGCCGCGCCCGACTGGCGCTGGCAGATCGTGCAGTGGCAGGCGAAGATCATGATCGGATCGCCCAGGGCCTCATAGGTCACCGCGCCGCACTGGCAGGCGCCCGTGTGTCGTCTCGTCATCGTCGTCGGCCCCTTCGCTCGTGGTCTCCAGAATCCAGATAGATCAGACCGATTAATTCGTGTAGTCTTCATAATCTAACTTCAGAAGTAAGTTGAACTTCATAATGCCTGAGATGCCCATCCGCGGCCTGGAGACCTTTCTGGCGGTTGCCGAGCACGGTTCCCTGCGCGCGGCCGCTGCGGCGCTCGGCGTCCAGCCACCGGCTGTCAGTCTCCAACTCAAGGCGCTGGAGGAGCAGATTGGCGTGAGTGTCTTTGCCCGCACCACGCGATCGGTGAAGCTGACCGACGCCGGGCGTCAGCTGCTGCGCCGCGCCCAGCCGGCCATGGCCGAGATCAGCGAGGCGCTGGAGGAGGCGCGCGGTATCGGCAAGGCGACCAAGGGCACGATCCGCGTCACCGTCGCCTTCGCCGCCTTCCAGCTTTCCCTGGTCAAGCGGCTGGCGGCCTTCCGCGAGGCCTATCCCGATGTCGAGCTGGAGTTCTCGTTCAACGAAGGGTTCGTCGATATCGTCAGCGAGGGGTTCCACGCCGGCGTGCGCATGGGGCATCTGATCCACGACACCATGGTCGCCGTACGCCTGACGCCGCCGCAGAAGGAGATCTATTTCGCCTCGCCCGGCTATCTGGACCGCCATGGCCGGCCGAAGGAGCCGCGCGACCTACTGCATCACAAGTGCATCCGCTACCGCTACATCGGATCAAAGCAGTTCGCCGAATGGCAGTTCCAGGGTCCCGACGGCATCTACGCCGTCGACGTTCCCAGCAGCCTGATCGTCGACTCGACGACCGCCCAGATCGAGGCCGCCAAACAGGGCTTGGGCCTGTGCTGGCTGTTCGAAGACAACATCGCAGACGAACTGGCGTCCGGCGCCTTGGAAAGCGTGCTCGATGAGCATGTCGTTGAGCGTCCGGGCTTCTTCCTATATTTCCCCAGGGAGAGCACGCGGCTCACGGTGTTCCGCCTGTTTGTCGACTATCTGAAGACCGGGCGGGTGGCATGAGGCTGATCCGCTCCTCTGGGAACCGCGCGAAGGCGCGATATCCCCAGCAAATCGGCGCAAATGGCCCCGTGTCATACCACGATGTGGTATTGTGCTTTGCAGCGGGCCGCGATATCTGGTGAAGCTACGAGAGGGTTTGAGGACGCCATGGCCGGCCATTCCAAATGGAAGAACATCCAGCACCGTAAGGGCGCGCAGGACGCCAAGCGGGCCAAACAGTTCACCAAGGTCGGGCGCGAGATCGCGGTTGCCGCCAAAACCGGCATGCCCGATCCCGAGCACAACCCGCGCCTGCGTTCAGCGATTGCCGCCGCGCGCGCCGTCAACATGGGCAAGGACGCGATTGAGCGCGCGATCAAACGCGCGGTCGGCGGCGACGACAACGCCAATTATGAGGAAATCCGCTACGAAGGGTATGGTCCGGGCGGTGTCGCGCTGATCGTCGAGGCGCTGACCGATAACCGCAACCGCACCGCGCCGGAGGTCCGCGCCGCCTTCAACAAGCACAACGGCTCGCTGGGCGAGACGAACAGCGTCGCCTTTATGTTCGACCGCATCGGCCATGTCGTGTTCTCAGCGGGCGTCGCCGATGCCGATACCGTGTTCGAGGCGGCGCTCGAGGCCGGCGCGACCGATGTCGTGTCTGACGACGAGACCCACGAGATCATCTGCGACACCGGCGATTTCGGCCAGGTCAGCGACGCGCTGGTCGACCAGTTCGGCGAACCTCAGGAAGCCGGCCTCATCTGGCGGCCCCAGAACACGGTCGAGGTCGATGAGGACAAGGCCGGCAGTCTCTTGAAGCTGATCGACACGCTGGAAGACAACGACGACGTCCAGTCCGTCTCCGCGAACTTCGAGATCGCGGACGACGTCATGGAGCGCCTGGTCGCGTGAGCCCGGGATCGATGCGCCTCCTGGGCATCGATCCAGGTCTTCTCCACACCGGCTGGGGCGTCATCGACGTCGACGGCAACCGGCTCAGCCACGTCGCCAACGGCACCATCGATCCGCCGCGCGACGGCAGCATGGCCGTTCGTCTGCGCTTCATCTTCGAAGGCCTTAACGAGGTCCTCGCCACCCACGGCCCCCGCGAAGCCGCCGTCGAGGAGACCTTCGTCAACAAGAATCCGGACACCACGCTGAAGCTGGGCCTGGCGCGCGGCGCGGCGCTGCTGGCCCCGGCGCTGGCCGGTCTGCCGGTCCACGAATACGCGACCCGGCTGGTCAAGAAGTCGGTGGTCGGCACTGGCAAGGCTGACAAGGGCCAGGTCGGCATGATGATCTCGGTCCTGTTGCCCGGCGCGGCGATTGCCGGCGAAGACGCCGCCGACGCGCTCGCCGTCGCCATCTGCCACGCCCATCACGCGGCGACCGCCGTGGCGCAACGCCGGGAGGTCCACGCGTGATTGCCAAGCTGACCGGTGTGATTGATAGCCTGGGCGATGATTGGGCGCTGATCGACGTCGGCGGTGTCGGCTATCAGCTCGCCTGTTCGGCCTCGACACTGCGCGCCCTGGGATCGGTGGGCGAACCGGCCAGTGCCTATGTCGAGACCTTCATTCGCGACGACCGGATGCAGCTCTACGGCTTCGCCGAGACCGGCGAGCGCGACTGGTTCCGAACACTGCTCAACGTCCAGGGCGTTGGCGCCCGCGTCGCGCTGGCGATTTTGAGCGCGCTCACGGCTGACGAACTGACCCAGGCGATCCTTGCCCAGGACAAGACGGCGGTGGCGCGCGCCCAGGGCGTCGGGCCGAAACTCGCGCAGCGCGTCGTGGCGGAGCTCAAGGATAAGGTCGGCGAGATCGGCATGGGGCCGGGCGCGGCCCTGGCACCTGTGCCGGCCGGTGAGACCGGCCCTGACGCGGACGCGGTCTCGGCCCTGATCAACCTGGGCTACGGCCGGTCGGAGGCCTTCGGCGCCGTCGCGGCCGCGCGCAAAACACTGGGCGACAAGGCTGCCGTAGAGACCCTGATCCGTGACGGGCTGAAGGAACTGGCGCGGTGAGTGACGTACGTGTCATCGACGGCGAAGCGGTCGAGGACGATCTCGACGGCTCGCTGCGCCCCCTGACGCTCGCCGACTTCATCGGCCAGCGCGACGTCTGCGACAACCTGAGGGTCTTCGTAAAGGCCGCCGCCAGCCGGAGCGAGGCGCTCGATCACGTCCTGCTGCACGGACCGCCGGGCCTCGGCAAGACGACGCTGGCGCAAATTGTCGCGCGCGAGATGGGTGTTGGCTTCCGCGCCACGTCCGGCCCGGTGGTCGCGCGCGCCGGCGATCTCGCCGCGCTTCTGACCAATCTGGAAGAGCGCGACGTGCTCTTTATCGACGAGATCCACCGCCTGAACCCGGCGGTCGAAGAGGTCCTCTATCCGGCCATGGAGGACTATCAGCTCGACCTCATTATCGGCGAGGGACCGGCGGCGCGCTCCGTGCGCATCGATCTGCCCCGGTTCACCCTGGTCGGCGCGACGACCCGCTCAGGCCTTCTGACCACACCGCTTCGCGAACGTTTCGGCATTCCGCTACGCCTCAACTTCTATGGCCCCGACGACCTGACCACCGTGGTGTCGCGCGGCGCGCGGGTGCTGGGCGTGACGCTGAGTGCTGACGGCGCACGCGAGATCGCGACGCGCGCGCGCGGGACGCCCCGGGTCGCGGTCCGGCTCTTGCGCCGGGTCCGCGATTTTGCCGCCGTCGGCGGCCACGACACCATCGACGCCACCGCCGCCGATGCGGCGCTGCAGCGTCTCGATGTGGACAAATGTGGCCTGGATGCCATGGATCGCCGTTATTTGGCCTGCATTGCGGAGAACTATGGCGGTGGGCCGGTGGGGGTAGAGACCGTGGCGGCCGCGCTTTCCGAACATCGGGATGCTTTGGAAGACGTGATCGAACCGTTTCTGATTCAGCAGGGGTTCCTGCAACGCACACCGCGCGGCCGGCTTTTGACCCAGGCAAGTTTCGACCATCTGGGACTTGCCATGCCGCGCGCCTTGCGTGACCAGCTCGACATTTTTACCGGCGATCAGGCCGGCGGTTCCGGCAACGGCCAGGGGGGCAATAGCGGGGGCGATGGCTGAGACGCCGTCACATCGGTTTCCGGTGCGGGTCTACTACGAGGACACCGACGCCGGCGGCATCGTCTATCACAGCGCCTACCTGCGTTTTGCCGAGCGCGGCCGAACGGAGTGGATGCGCGATCTGGGCTACGACCACACGACCTTGCGCGACACCTATGGCGCCGGTTTCACGGTCGCCCGGTGCGAGATCGACTATCGCAAACCCGCGCTGCTGGATGACTTTTTGGAGGTCGAGACACGTATCCTGAAGACCGGCGGTGCCAGTGCGAGCCTGGAACAGGACGTGCTGCGCGACGACGAACCGCTGGTCCGCATGAAACTGAAGATCGCGTTCGTCGGATCCGACGGCCGCCCCTACCGCATGCCCGATCACCTGCGCCAGGTCCTCTCGGGCGGCGCGAACCCATGATGTTCTCAATCCAGGGAAAGACTTGATGGAAACCGAAGACCTCGAATCTGCGGCATTGGCCGGATCGGTCGGCGACGTCGACATGTCCGTTATGGGCCTGTTCTGGCGTGCGGACCTGATCGTCAAGGCGGTGATGCTGATCCTGCTGTTCTCGTCGTTTTGGTGCTGGGCGATCATCTTCGACAAGATCGTGCGGATCCGGCGGCTGAGCAGCCAAGCCGAGACGTTCGAGGAATCCTTCTGGTCCGGCGGTTCGCTGGAAGACCTCTACGACCGTGTTGGCCGGCGGCCCGGTCATCCGCTGGCCTCCGTCTTCGCCGCCGCCATGCAGGAACTGAAGCGCGGCATCCAGAAACAGCACGTCTTGTCAGACGACCGGTTACGCGCTGGCCTGCAACAGCGCATCAACCAGGCGATGAACGTGACTGTCGACCGCGAAATGGACCGGCTGGAACGCTACATGGGTTTCCTGGCGACGGTCGGATCAACAGCGCCCTTTGTCGGCCTGTTTGGCACCGTCTGGGGCATCATGAACGCGTTCACCGCGATCGCGATTTCGAAGAACACGTCGCTTGCGGTCGTGGCGCCGGGCATCGCCGAGGCGCTGTTCGCCACGGCACTCGGTCTCTTGGCGGCGATCCCGGCCGTGGTCGCCTATAACAAGCTCTCCGCCGACCTCGACCGTTACGCCAGCCGGCTTGAGAATTTCGCGGCCGAGTTCCATTCGCTGCTATCGCGCCAGCTTGACGAGAAGGGCGGCTGATGGCGGTCCAATTCACCCACGCCGGTGGGCGTGAACGCAGCGCCCGGGCGCGCCGGCGGCGTCCACCGATGAGCGAGATCAACGTGACGCCGTTCGTCGACGTCATGCTGGTGCTGCTCATCGTCTTCATGATCGCGGCACCTTTGCTGACCGTCGGTGTCGAGGTCGATTTGCCGGAGGCCGACGTGCCGGAGGTCGAAGGCAGCGACGAACCGCTTGCCGTCTCGGTCGACGCGGAAGGCCGTATATTCCTGCAGGACACCGAACTGGCTCTTGAGGAACTCGGCCCTCGTCTTGTCGCAATTAGCCAGAACAATCCGGACGTCAGAATCTTCGTGCGAGGTGACGAAGCGATCGAATACGGAAACGTGATGGCGGTGATGGGCGCCTTGAACCAGGCAGGCTTCAACAACGTGGCCTTGATCACGCGACTGCCGACGGTGGGCGAGCCGTAACATGATACCGCGTCTCGGCATGGTGATGTCGGCCGGGCTTCACGTCATCGTTATCTTGATGGCGGTGCTCGGTCTGCCTCATTGGTGGGACGACAATCGTTTAGCCGAGGCGGCGGTGCGTGTGGAGATCATCACCATCGCGGAGGAAAGCGCCGCGCCGCCGCCCGAACCGGTGGTCGAGCCGGAGGAACCCGAACCGGTTCCGCCCCAGCCGGAAGAGGTTGTCGCGGCGGTCGAGGAGACGCCGCCGGAGCCGCTGCCGGAACCGGAGCCGATCGAATTGCCCGAGCCGGAGGCGCTGCCGGAGTTGGCGGCCTTGCCGGAACCGGAGCCGCTTCCGGAACCGGAACCGTTGCCGGAGGTCGCACCGGAGCCGGAACCGCTGCCCGAGCCCGAGCCCGAGGTGGTCGAGCCCGAGCCGGCGCCGGAACCGGAGCCCGAAGAAGTGCCGGAGCCGCAGGTGGCGGTGGCCCCGACACCGACCGACAAGCCGACGCCGCCGCCAGAGGTCGAGCCGGAACCGGAACCGGAAGAGAGTTTTGAGAACGTGATGGAAAGCCTGTTGATCGATAAGTCGTTGGAGGACGAGGAGCCGCAGCCGGTTGTCGAAGAGACGCCGCCGATGAACTTCGAAGACGTCATGGCTTCGCTCGACAGCACCAATATCGCGCCGAACCAGTCCAGCCAGGTGACGGCGACGGTGATCGATGCGATCCGACGTCAGATCGAACGCCAGTGGCGTATTCCCGTCGGCGCGCGCGATGCAGAGAACCTACGCGTCACCATTCAGATTCGCCTGGCGCCGGACGGTCGCGTGATGACGGCGGAGATCGTCAACAGCGGCGCCGATGCGGCAGCGGGCGGACAATTCTACCGGGCGGCGGCGGAAAGTGCGCTGCGCGCCGTTCTCCATTTCAAGGACCGGCCGCTCGAGGGGCTGCCGACCGACGCCTACGACGAATGGCGCTTCATGGAACTGAAGTTTGACCCGAGCAAGGTGCTGTAATGAAAAGCAAATCTGACTTCCGACTGGTCCCGGCGGCACTGCTTGCCGTGGTCGTCTTCTACGTTGCCCTGGCCGCGCCGGCGCGGGCTCAATTGGTCATCGACATCAACGAAGGCGTGGCCGATCCGCTGCCGATTGCTGTCACCGACTTTGTCGGCCAGGGCGAGGACGCGGCGCTCGGGCAAGACATCGCCCAGGTGATCGCGGCCGATCTCGAACGCTCCGGTTTGTTCGACCCGATCAGTTCGCAGGCGTTCATCCAGAGCTCCGCCGATATCGATGTCAATCCGCGCTTTGGCGACTGGCGCACGATCAATGCCCAGGCGCTCGTCGCGGGCCGCGTCGACCGCGAAGCCGACGGGCGTATTGCGGTCAGCTTCAGGCTGTGGGATACGTTCGCCGAACAGCAGCTTGACGGGTTTGTCTATCGCGGCAACACGCAGATCTGGCGTCGCATCGCGCACAAGATCGCCGATGCCATCTATCAGCGCCTTACCGGCGAGAGCGGTTACTTCGACACCCGCATCGTCTATATCGCCGAGAGCGGCACGGCCAGCAATCGCAAGAAGCAGCTTGCCATCATGGATCAGGACGGCGCCAACCATCGCTTTATCACCGATGGCAGTTACCTGGTGTTGACCCCGCGCTTCTCGCCGACGGCGCAGGAAATCACCTACATGTCCTACGTCAACAACACGCCGCGCGTTTACATCCTTGATATCGATACCGGCAGGCGGGAGGTGTTGGGGGATTTCCCGGGTATGACCTTCGCGCCACGGTTCTCGCCGGATGGACGAAAGGTCATCATGTCGCTGGCGATCGATGGCAACTCCGACATCTACGTCATGGACCTGCCGACGCGACAGCTTCAGCGGCTGACCAACGACGCGGCGATCGATACCTCGCCGTCCTTCTCGCCCGACGGTCAGTTCATCACGTTCAACTCGGATCGCGGCGGTACACCACAAATCTATGTGATGAACGCCGATGGTTCGAACGTGCAGCGGATCTCGTTCGAGCAGGGTCGTTACTCGACGCCCGTCTGGTCGCCACGTGGTGACTTGATCGCGTTCACCAAGAGCTACAAGGGGCAGTTCAACATCGGCGTCATGCGGCCCGATGGATCCGGTGAACGCCTGATCGCCAACGGCTTCCTGGTCGAGGGACCGACATGGGCGCCGAACGGTCGCGTCCTCATGTATTTTCGCGATACACCGGTCGGTGATCAGAACAAAGTGCAGCTGTTTTCGATCGATCTGACCGGCCGTAACGATCGCCTGGTTGAGACGCCTTTGGACGGCTCCGATCCGGCCTGGTCGCCCTTGATTCCATAGGGGAGCGAATTTATAGTCGCGCTAGATTTTTGCTTGTCCTGGAAATGGATGGGCGGAGATTGTCTGAAACTCCATGAAGGGGGCGTTTTTAGCCTTCCTGGTCTATTCAGAGCGCGTCGATTACTTGTCTAAGTCACCAGAGAGAGGGGATATCTCGCATGCGCGTTAAATTTCTGAGTTTGTTTGCTGCCTTGCTGCTCGTCGCCGCGTGCGAATCGACGCCGGAGACCGCCGACGACACGTCCGGCCAAGGTGAAACCTTGATCGTTGATGAAGAGGTCATGGTTGAAGCCATCGATCCGTTGAGCCAGGAGTTCGTGGATCTTGAGTTGGGCGGTTCCGTTTACTTCGACTTCGACAGCTCCGTCATCAATGCCGATGCCGAGCGCACGATCCAGCGTTGGGCCGAGTGGATGCAGGCCTATCCGCAGGTTTCCGTGACCATCGAAGGCAATGCCGACGAGCGTGGCACCCGCGAATACAACCTGGCGCTCGGCGAACGCCGCGCCCAGGCTGCCAAGAACTACCTGATTGCTCTGGGTATCGATCCCAGCCGTATCTCGACGATCAGCTACGGCAAGGAGCGCCCCAAGGTTGAGGGCCACACCGAAGCGGCTTGGGCCCAGAACCGGCGTGACGACCTGAAGGTCAACTGAGCAAGTTTATCGACGCAGTTCTCGTGACAAGGCCGTGCGTTCCCCCGGTTTCGACCGGGCGGGCGTGCGGCCTTGCCGCATCCAGGCGTGGCCACGATGCCGCATTTTTGCCGCGCTTGACGCTTAAAGGCCCTTTCAGAGCCGATCCCGGGACGCCGGCGTTGCTTGGCGCCGCGGGTCGGTGTGTTCTGAAGCAATGATGTCGAGCGGCCTGACAAGAAACCAATGAAACCACGCCCATGGTATCATCACGTTGTGACCCGCTCATGCAGCAGCCGGGGAGCCCCATGACGACCCGAATTCGCTTTCTTGCCTTGATTGGCGCGTGTGGCCTGATGCTGGCCGCGCCCGTCGCCCAGGCGCAGATCTATGACCTCCAAACCATGCAGCAGGAGATCGACAGCCTGCGCGCCGACATCGTCGCGCTGCAGAGCCAGGTCGGATCTGGCGGGATCTCCGCCGAAGCGCTGGAGGCATCCGGGATCACAGTCCAGCCCTTGGACACGACCAGCGACTTCACCGGTCAGGAAGGCGCCAGCGCGCAGGTCCGCCTGTCGCAGCTTGAGGAGCGCTTGCGCACATTGACCGGCCAGATCGAGGAACTTCAGTTCGCGCAGCGCCAGCAGGCGCAGCGTATCGATCAACTGATCGCCGATGTCGATCTGCGCTTGGCCGCGCTTGAAGGTGGTGCCGCCGGTGCCGCGACCGGCGGCGTCGCGGCGACAACCGGCACGACTGGGACAACCGGTACAACGGAAGACGTCGTTATCGGTGAAACCACGACCGTCATCGATGACGGTGCCGTCGTCACGACGGAAACCGCCTCGGTCGGCGCGACCCTGCCGCCGGGCAGCGAGATGGATCAGTACAACTACGCGTTCTCGCTGCTGCGCCAGGCGGATTACGACGCAGCGGAGGCGGCGTTCCAGGAGTTCCTCACCATGCACCCAAACGGTGATCTCTCCGGCAACGCGTACTACTGGCTGGGCGAGACCTATTATGTCCGTAACAACTTCCAGCAGGCCGCGATCAACTTCCTGAAGGGCTACCAGCAGTTCCCCGAGAGCACGAAGGCACCCGACAACCTGCTGAAACTGGGGGTCACGTTGAGCCGCCTGGGTAAGACGGCGGAGGCCTGCGCGACGTTCGCCGAACTCAGCCGCAAGTTCCCGGATGCGCCCCAGAACATGCGCGACAAGGCCGCCCAGGAAGCCGCGGGAGCCGGGTGCGGCTAGAGAAAGCCGCGCCACTTACCGACGACGCGTTTGATGACCTGATGACGCGGTTCGCGCCGTTCGAGGCGCGGCCCGCGATTGCCGTCGCGGTCTCCGGCGGCGGCGACAGCATGGCGCTCGCCGCCCTGGCCAAGACCTGGGCCGACCGCCGCGGCGGCAGCGCTTGCGCCGTTATCGTCGACCATGGATTGCGGCCCGAGGCGGCCGAGGAGGCGGCGACGGTCGCGGACCGCTGCCAGGCTCTCGACCTGAAGAGCACGATCCTGGTCTGGACCGGCGACAAGCCCGATCGCGGCATTCAAGCGGCGGCGCGACATGCCCGCTACCGCCTCCTGACGGAAGCGTGCCGCAACGCCGGCATTCTGCATCTCCTGGTTGCCCATCATGCCGACGATCAGGCGGAGACCGTCGCGCTGCGTGTCGAACGCGACAGCATGTTGACCGGGCTTGCCGGCATGAGCGCGCTTCTGGAATGGCGCGATCTTCGCCTGCTGCGACCCCTTTTGCCGGTTTCGAAGGCCAGGCTGCTGGCAACGGCGACGGCACGCGGCCTTCGGTGGATAGAGGACCCCAGCAACCTGAACGTCGCGTTTGCCCGTGGGCGGCTGCGCCGCTCCCGGGCCGCCTTGCCGGACGCCGGCGTGGTGGCCGATCGCCAGCGGCAACGTCAGGCCAACGAGACCCAAACGGCCGCGGATTTGGCGGCGGCCGTGGCCATCATGCCCGTGGGCAACGCTCTTCTGGATCTCGGCGTCTGGCGAAAGTTTGATGACAGACGGCGCCAGGAAGTGGTGGCGCACACCGCGATGACGGTGGGCGGGCTCGCCTTTGCACCGCGTCGCGCCGCGCTTTTGAGTTTCTGCGAGCGGCTTGACGATGACGGTGCCTTCTCGCGCACTACCCTGGGCCGGTGTCTGTGGCGGCGCAAGGGAGGTAAGCTCTTGATTTGTCGGGAAAATCGGGGGCTGCCTGAGTCGCGCCCACTGGGCCCGGGGGTGACCGAACGATGGGATGGCCGATACGTGGTTTCGACGCTGGCCAGTGGGGTTTCCGTCGGCCCACTCGGCGCCGATGGATACCGGCAGCTCGCCGATACCCGTGTCATACAGGGTGTGCCCAGGGAAATCGCGGTTGTTCTTCCTGCGTTCTCAGACCTTGAAGGCTTGGCGGCGGTACCCTACCTTCACTGGACGCGTGGGGGTGTTGGGTCCGGTCGTGATAAGGCCACGTTTGCGCCGCAACATCCCTTGGCACCGGCTGGTTTTCTGCCATCGGCGGCATGATCCACCGCCCGGACCGGGCGCGTATTGAACCATGGCGCCAAGGCGGTGCCGTGATAAACTAACGCTGTTCGGTCGGCCGGAAAGCCGTGCCACAGCTAGCTTACGAGGCCCGGGTGAATAGTTTCGGCAAGAACCTCGCGCTTTGGGTGATCATCGGTCTGCTGTTGATCGCCCTCTTTAATCTGTTCCAAAGCCCGTCCAATTCCGGCGGCCAGAGCGAACTGGCCTTCTCCGAATTCATGGACGAGGTCAACGCCGGCCAGGTGTCCGACGTCAAGATCCAGGGCAACAAGATCACCGGACACTTCACCAGCGGGCGGGAGTTCAGCACCTACGCGCCGAACGATCCCAACCTGGTACCCAATCTGACCGCCCACGGTATCCAGATCAGCGCCGCGCCGTCGGAAGATGACATGCCGTCGCTGTTCGGCATTCTGCTTTCCTGGTTCCCGATGCTGCTTCTGATCGGCGTTTGGATCTTCTTCATGCGCCAGATGCAGTCGGGCGGCGGCAAGGCGATGGGCTTCGGCCGCTCGCGCGCACGGCTTCTGACCGAGAAGACCGGCCGGGTTACCTTCGAGGACGTCGCCGGCATCGACGAGGCCAAGGACGAACTTGAGGAAATCGTCGAGTACCTGAAGAGCCCGCAGAAGTTCCAGCGCCTGGGCGGCAAGATCCCCAAGGGCGTGCTTCTGGTCGGCCCTCCGGGCACCGGTAAGACGCTTCTGGCCCGCGCCATCGCGGGCGAGGCGAACGTGCCGTTCTACACGATCTCCGGCTCCGACTTCGTCGAGATGTTCGTCGGCGTCGGTGCCAGCCGCGTGCGCGATATGTTTGAGCAGGCGAAAAAGAACGCGCCCTGCATCATCTTCATCGACGAGATCGACGCCGTCGGCCGCCACCGTGGCGCTGGCCTGGGCGGCGGCAATGATGAGCGCGAGCAGACGCTCAACCAGCTCCTGGTCGAGATGGACGGTTTCGAGGCGAACGAGGGCATCATCCTGATCGCCGCCACGAACCGCCCGGACGTGCTCGATCCCGCGCTTCTGCGTCCCGGCCGCTTCGACCGTCAGGTCGTCGTGCCGAACCCGGACGTTCTGGGCCGCGAAAAGATTCTGAAGGTCCACACCCGTAAGGTGCCGATCGGGCCTGACGTGAACCTGAAGACCATCGCACGCGGCACGCCGGGCTTTTCCGGCGCCGACCTCGCCAACCTGGTGAACGAGGCGGCACTGCTTGCCGCCCGGCGCGGCAAGCGCGTCGTCACTATGCGCGAGATGGAGGACGCCAAGGACAAGGTCATGATGGGTTCGGAGCGCCGCTCCATGGTCATGACCGAGGAAGAGAAGCGGCTGACCGCCTATCACGAGGGTGGCCACGCCATCGTCGCGGCGCACGAGCCGGCGTCCGACCCGATCCACAAGGCGACCATCATTCCGCGCGGCCGCGCGCTGGGCATGGTCATGCGCTTGCCGGAAGGCGACCGCTACTCCATGTCGCGCGAGAAGATCATGGCCGACATCGCTGTCGCCATGGGTGGCCGCGTCGCTGAAGAGCTGATCTTTGGCAAGAACAACGTGACGACCGGTGCGTCGTCGGACTTCAAGATGGCGACGACCATGGCGCGCAACATGGTGACCCAGTGGGGCATGAGCGACAAACTCGGCCCCATGTCCTATGAGGACAACCAGGAAGAGGTGTTCCTGGGCCATTCGGTGGCGCGTCAGCAGAACGTCTCCGAGCGCACCGCTGACGAGATCGATGGCGAGATCCGCTCGATCGTCGAAGAACGTTACGCGCGCGCCAAGGGGATTCTGAACGACAATCTGGAGCAGTTGCACACCCTTGCAGCGGCGCTGTTGGAGCACGAAACGCTGTCGGGCGACGAGATCCACGACATTCTCGACGGCAAACCGATCGTGCGCGAGGAAGAAACCGAGGCCAGCCAGCCGCCGCCGACGCGTAAGGGTGCGTCCGTGCCGACCACCGAGGAAGATCGCGACCGCGATGAGCCCGGCGGCGCCGAACCGGAACCCCAGCCCGGCAGTTGACCACGCGTCTGCCCGTGGTGGCGTGTGACGCGCTGCCCCAGGCACTGCCTGCCGACGCCAAGATCTACGTAAAGGCTTTGCCGGAAGCACCCGCCAGTGATGGCGCGGTGCTTCCTGGCGCTTGCCGTCTGGCTGGTTCCGGACCGACTGCGAACCGCGCCGAGGTATTGATTCGCTATGCCGATCGTATCGAGCAGGTGGTCGCCACCCTCGATGGCGTCAGTCAGTGGCGCTCTGAGATTGACGACACGCATGCCGCGGCGATGTTTCGCCAGCTCGGCCGGTCGACCAACCAACCGGATTCGTTCGTCGGCTTGAGCCTCGATCGTCCGCACATCATGGGCATCATCAACGTGACGCCCGACAGTTTCTCCGACGGCGGCGACGCTCTGGCACCCGATGACGCGGCGGCACAGGGCAGGGCGCAGGCGGAGGCCGGCGCGGCGATCCTGGACATCGGTGGTGAGTCGACCCGTCCGGGTTCCGATCCGGTATCGACCGCCGACGAGATCCGCCGCATTGAGCCCGTCGTGCAGGCGCTGGCCGGAGAAAACGCGCTGCTCTCCATCGACAGCCGCAAGGCCGACGTCATGGCCGCCGCGCTCGATGCCGGCGCGGGCATCGTCAACGACGTCAGTGCGCTGACCTATGACCCCGCATCGATCGAGCTGGTCGCCCAGCGCGGCGTACCCGTCGTTCTGATGCATGCTCAAGGCGACCCGCGCACCATGCAGACGGCGCCGGCCTATGACCACGTCAGCCTGGACGTCTTTGACTATCTGGAGGCGCGCATCGGCGTTTGCCTGGAGCATGGCATCGCCCGCAGCAATATCTGCGTCGACCCGGGCATTGGCTTCGGCAAGACACTCGACCATAACCTGACGCTAATGCGCGACCTCCCGCTGTTCCACGGGCTCGGCTGTCCGATCCTGCTGGGTGCCTCGCGCAAGAGCCTGATCGAACGCATTGCCGGGAAAGCCGCGCCCAAGGATCGATTGGCGGGCAGTCTTGCGCTCGCCCTTGCCGGGTTGCGCGCCGGCGTGCAAATACTAAGGGTCCATGACGTGCCTCAGACCCGCCAGGCGGTCGAGGTCTGGCAGGCGGTCGCGGGCAGGGGTGGGATCGGATGACACGAAAGCTGTTTGGCACCGACGGTATACGCGGTCAGGCCAATATCGAGCCGATGACGGCGGCGACGGCGCTGCAGGTCGGCATGGCCGCTGGCCTGCAGTTCACCCGTGGTGGCGGCGTGCACCGGGTCGTCCTGGGTAAGGACACCCGCCGGTCCTGTTACATGCTGGAGAACGCGCTGGCGTCCGGCTTCCTGGCCGTCGGCATGGAAGTCGTGCTGCTGGGACCGATGCCGACGCCGGCGGTCGCCATGCTGACCAAGTCGCTGCGCGCCGATCTCGGCGTCATGATCTCCGCTTCCCACAACCTGTTCCAGGACAACGGCATCAAGCTCTTCGGTCCCGATGGTTACAAGCTGAGCGACGAGACCGAGGCCGAGATCGAAGCGCGCATGGAGATCGGCATGACCGACGAGCTTGCCGTGCCCGAAAGGCTGGGCCGCGCCTGGCGCCTGGATGACGCTCTCGGCGGGCGCTACACCGAATACTGCAAGAACACGTTCCCGCGCGACTTGACCCTGCACGGCCAGAAGGTCGTCATCGATGCCGCCAATGGTGCTGCCTATCGCGTCGCGCCCGAGGCGCTGTGGGAACTGGGCGCCGAAGTCGTGCCGGTGGGCGTTGACCCCAACGGTTTCAACATCAACAAGAACTGCGGTTCGACATCGCCCGACGCCATGTGCCAGGCGGTCGTGACCCACGGCGCCGACATGGGCATCGCGCTCGACGGTGACGCCGACCGCCTGATCATTGCCGACGAGACCGGCAAGGTCATCGACGGCGACCAGATCATGGCGCTGATCGCCGGCCGGCTCGCCGATGCCGCTGAGCTGAAGGGCGGTGGCGTCGTCGCGACCGTGATGTCCAACCTGGGCCTCGAACGCCATTTGAAGGCGCGTGGCCTTGACCTCGTCCGCACCCAGGTCGGCGACCGCTATGTGGTCGAGCACATGCGCAAGCACGGTTACAACATGGGCGGCGAACAGTCCGGTCATATTGTTTTGGCCGATCACGCGACCACCGGCGACGGCTTGATCGCCGCGCTCCAGGTACTCGCCGTGCGCGCGGCGACCGGGAAACCGATGAGCGAACTGGGCCACCAGTTCGACCGTGTGCCTCAGGTCCTGAAGAACGTCCGTTTCAGCGGCGGTCAGCCACTCGAGGACGACGGTGTCCAGGCCGCTATCAGCGACGTCGAAGCGCGCCTGGCAGGCGAGGGCCGCCTGCTGGTGCGCAAGTCCGGCACCGAACCCCTGATCCGCATCATGGCCGAACACGACGACAAGGCCGTCGTCGGCGAAGTCGTCGATCACCTGGCCGAGGTCATCGCCGGCGCGGCGTAAGCCATTCTTGCGGTCAGAAATGACCGACAATCGGTTCCGGGTCTTCCCTCAACAATGCCGCGACTTCATGCAGACCGCGGGCGAAGTCCGCATCGTCGCGGTTGGTGTCACCAAGCGCCAGCCTTACCGCGTGCGGTTCCCTTGCCCGCCCCACGATGAAGGGGTCGGGTGGTGTCAGCAGAATGCCGCGTGAACGCGCCTGCTCGACAAAGTGTTGCGACCGCCATGGTTGCGGCAGGGTCAGCCATGCATGAAGGGCATTCGGATGGGTGGCAACGTCGTGACCCTCGAGAGCGTTTTCGAGCACGGCGTGGCGCTGACCCAGTGTCTTGCGTTGCCATGTTATGAGCCTGTCGGTGGTGCCGTCCGATGACCAGCGCGCGGCGACCTCGGCCGGCCAGGTGTTGGCCATCCAACCCGTCGTGCGCAGCCGCGAGATCAGGCGCGGCAACATTGGCGCTGGCCCGGTGAGATAGCCGGTACGCAGCGATGCGGTCACCGCTTTCGAGAAGCTCGTCACGTAGTACGTTCTCTCCGGCGCGAAACACCATATTGGTTTCGGCCGATCTGCCAGCAAAGGCCCGAAGACATCGTCTTCGATGATGGCGACATCAAAGCGGTGCGCCAACGCTGCGATCGCCGCGCGGCGTGGTTCGCTCATCAGCGAAACGGTGGGGTCGTTCAGGCATGGTGTCACGCAAAGCAGTTTGACCGGCTCGCGTTTGCATGCCTCCTCGAACGCCTCGGGAATGATGCCTTCCTCGTCGAGCGCTAAACCACGCAGGCGGGTTTTTAGGATCGCCGCGTTGGTGATGATCGATGTGTCGACCAATTCCTCGCTGCACACGACGTCGCCGGGTTCGGCCAGGCTCGCCATCGCCGTCCAGATGCCGTGAGCGGCGCCATTGGTGACGATGACGTCGCCTGGGTCGACCACGATGCCGGCGCGTTCAAGCCATGCGCTGCCAGCCTCGCGATGGGGTGTGGTCCCTTCGGTCGGCCGGTACTCAAGGATCCGCGCGATTGATTTTTCTGATGCGCATTCGATCATCGCCTGTTTGAGCGCATCGACATGAATGTCCGAGACGATCGGCATGATGTTCGAGAAGTCGAGCTGGCTGGCCTCCCGGCGATCAGCGATGAAGTTGCCGCTGGGGTCGGTGGTTAGAAACTGCACGAAGGTGCCGCGCCCGACTTCGCCCGATGTCAGACCCCGCCGCTCGGCTTCCGCATAGGCGCGTGACACCGTCTGGACGCTGATACCAAGCCTGTCGGCGAGATCGCGTTGCGTCGGCAGTCGCTGACCTGGTTGCAGTTGCCGCGAGCGAATAGACTTTTCCAAGGCTTCGACGATCGCCTTGTAACGCGGTCCGGCGAAATCGCTGAGATTCGGGTGCCAAATTGTCATGATCTAATATTGTATTTGAGTCATAGCAATTGTCGAGATTAATGTGATCGCGAAAGCCGTCGGACGGCGAGAGATCGGGGAACGAGAGATGGTGTTCGACAGAAACGAGTTCGTACGGCGGCTCACCAGGTGCCGCGACGCCATGGCCAAGCGTGGCATCGATGTCTTGGTCGACTCCGATCCCGCCAACATGAACTATCTGACCGGCTACGACGGCTGGAGCTTCTATGTCCCGCAAGCCGTCATCGTGACGCTTGATGACGACGAACCCTTGTGGATCGGACGCGGCGTCGACATCGGTGGTGCCCGGCTGACGACCTACCTGTCGGACGGCAGCATCATCGAGTGGCCGGACCACTTGGTCGACAATCCCGACGAGCACCCGATGGATTTCATCGGCGCGGTCCTGGCTGAACGCGGCCACGGCAACGCGGCCATCGGCATCGAGCGGGATTGCTACTACTTCACGCCCCGATGCCGTGACGCCTTGATGGCCGCACTGCCGAACGCAACGTTTGTCGACACCGACCGGTTGGTGAATTGGGTGCGGCTGGTGAAGTCGGATGCGGAGATCGAGGTCATGGCGCAGGCCGCGCGCGTGACCGAAGGCATCATGGCCGCCTACTTCGATGCGGTCGAACCGGGTGTCAGGGAATGTGATGTGATCGCCAAGGTGTACGGCGCCCAGGCCGGCGGCACGGCGCAGTTCGGTGGCGATTACTGCTGCGTCGCACCGATGATGCCGACCGGGACGGGCACATCGGCCGCGCATCTGACATGGAGCGACCGGCGCTTTGTGAAAGACGAGGCGGCGTTTCTCGAGACCGCCGGTGTGCGTCACCGTTACCATGTGCCGATGGTGCGGACACTGCATCTGGGCGCGCCACCGCAACGCCTGCTCGACACCTGTAAGGCCGTGGTCGAGGGCATCGACGAAGCGATCGCGGCGGCGCGGCCCGGAGGTCGCTGTGAAGATGTCGAGGCCGCTTGGCGCCGAACGATCACCCGCCACGGCGTCACCAAGAAGTCACGCATCGGCTATTCGATCGGCATCGGCTACCCGCCCGACTGGGGCGAGCACACGGCATCGTTGCGGTCGGGTGACGAGACTGTTCTGGAAGAGAACATGACCTTCCATGTGGTCTGCGGCATTTGGAAGGACGACTGGGGTCTCAATATCAGCGAACCCATTCGTATCGCGAAGACGGGTGGCGTGCGTTTCGCGGATGTCCCGCGTGATCTGTTGGTCAAGACGTGAGGTAGGTCGCCATGGCGCAAGCACATCCAAACCCCTCGTTCTTTTCCGTGACCCTTGATCTCGACGCGCCCGGGAAGCACTTCGGGCATATCCGCATCCCCCATTCGCGCGACGAAGCGGGGCTGGGTGATCTGATGGTCCCGCTTGTGTCGATCAAGAACGGCGACGGGCCTTGCGTTCTGTTCCTCGCCGGCAATCACGGCGACGAGTTCGAAGGTCAGATCGCCTTGCGGAACGTCGCGCATGACCTGGATGCCGATGGCATCAAGGGCCATGTCATCATCGTTCCGGCGTTGAACCTGCCGGCGGTTCTGAACAACAGCCGTTGCTCGCCGATCGACGACAAGAACATGAACCGGATTTTTCCGGGCGACAGGCGCGGCACGATCACCGAGAAGATCGCGTCCTATGTCCATGACGAACTGGTCCAGCGCGCGGACATCGTCGTCGACCTGCACGCCGGCGGCACGAACCTCTCGTGCCTGTGTTACGCCATGATGCACCGCTACCCCAATCCGGCGACCTCGCGCGCGGCGCTTGAACTGATGAAAGCCTTCGCCGTGCCCTACGGTGTCGTGTTCGATACCGAGCCCGACCGTGACGGCATGCTGGATACGGCGGTAGAGGACCTCGACAAACCCTTCATCGCGCTCGAGCTTGGTGGCTCCGGCGCTGTCTCGCCCCGATCGATTGCGATCACCACACGCGGCATCCGAAACGTCCTGGCTCACACCGGCGTCACCGCGGCTTCGATCGAGAGCGGCGATGCCGAGACCGAGATACTTGGCGTCCCGGCCCAGGGGTTCGTCATGGCCGACGATCACGGCATCTTCGAACCGTTCGTCGATCTGGGTGACGTCGTCGAATCCGGCCAGGTTGTCGGGCGCATGCATTCGATCCATCGACCCGACCGACCGCCGATAGACCATAGGATCAAGGATGGCGGTGTCGTCGTCATCCGGCGTACCACGGGGCTGACAACCCATGGCGACTATCTCTTCGTCGTCGGCGTACCGCTGGATCCTGGATTCTGAGTCTGCCAGCATCGGCTCCGCGCTCGACAGCGAATTGCCGGAACTGCTAAACGCAACGCCCAACCGTCCCAATGCCGCGTCACGCGCGCTCGGCTTGAGGGGCATCAGTTTCTCTGGATGGGATAGGGTGGCATGGACGCAGACCGTTTCGATATCACCGGACGCGACCGCACCATGATGGCGGTGGTGACCACCGGCAACGGTGGTTATGAGATGCTGGACTACCGGAAGGTACCGGTGCCCGTGCCGGGGCCGGGTGAGGTTCTGCTGCAGGTCCTGGCAGCTGGCGTCAACAACACCGAGATCAACACGCGGCTCGGCTGGTATTCGTCGTCGGTGACCGACAGCACGGACTCGACGGCGGACGTGCAGGAAGAGGCGGCCGAGCAAAAGGCCGACGGCGGCTGGAACGAGGCGACGCCGTTTCCGTTCATCCAGGGCACCGATTGTTGCGGCCGCGTGGTCGAGGTCGGCGATCGCGTCGACGATGCCATGATCGGCGAGCGGGTCCTGGTGCGGGCCTGCATGCGGCCCAACGGTTACGACACCATGGACAATGTCTGGATGGCGTCCGATTTCGATGGCGCCTTCGCGCAGTTCGTCAAGGTGCCGGCGTCGGAGGTCTTTCCCGTCCATTGCGACTGGACCGATGAAGAACTGGCGACGATCCCTTGCGCCTACGCGACGTCGGAAAACATGCTGCACCGCGCGGGCGTCAAGAGCGGTGATCATGTTCTCGTCGCCGGCGCCTCGGGAGGCGTCGGTTCGGCCACGGTGCAGTTGGCCAAGCGCCGGGGCGCGCGTGTTACCGCGATCGCCAGCCAATCGAAGATTGACCAGGTGCGCGCCATCGGCGCCGATGATGTCGTCGACCGCAATGCCAATCTGATCGCGCTGCTCGGCGCCGACAGTGTCGACGTTGTCGTCGACAATGTTGCCGGGCCCGCGTTCCCGCAGATGCTGAAGGTGCTGAAGCGCGGTGGCCGCTACGTCTCCTCCGGCGCGATCGCCGGGCCTGTCGTGTCGCTCGACATGCGCGACATGTACTTGAAGGACATCAGCCTGATCGGCTGCACCGCCTGGGATGAGCCGGTCTTCGCGAACCTCGTTCGCTACATCGAAGCGGGTGAGATCAGACCTCTTGTCGCCAAGACCTTCCCGCTCGATCAGATCGCCGACGCCCAGAAGGAATTCATGAAGAAGGACTTCGTCGGCAACTTCGTCCTGGTGCCGCCGCCGCTTTAAACCACCGCGACGGCGCGGACGTGGCCGGCGTCGAGCAGGCCGCGCACGATGCCCAGTCCTTGGCGTAACTCGCCGTGGTCGCGCGGCGCGGTCAGTGACAGGCGCACGGCAAAGGGCGCGGTCTCGCGGCCGATGGTGAAAGTCTCGGCCGGTGCGATAGCAACGCCGCGTTCTTCCGCCGCGCGGACAAACTCCAGCGGGCGCCAGGGCTCCGGCAGGTGGGCCCAGACGTGATAGCCGTTGGCATGGGTTTCCACGTCGAGGTCCGAGAGATACTTGGCGGCGATCGTCTGGCGCTCGGCGATATCGTTGCGCACTGCCGCTTCCGACAACGCGATGTGCCCGCTTTCAATCCAGCGCCGGCACGCGTCGACCATCAGGTTGGGGGCGTGCAGACAGCTTGCGCCCATCAGGCGGATGATCGTTTCCTTGTGGCCGCTGTCGGCGACCAGCAGGCCGGTGCGCAGTGCCGCCGCGACGTTCTTCGAGAAACTCGTGACAAAAAAGCCCGGGGTGGTGGCGTAGGCCTGGATCGGCGTCGGTTTGTGTTCTTCCAGGAAGTTATAGATGCCGTCTTCCAGGATCGGCAACTCGTGGCGGTCGGCGACCTTGGCGATCGCGCGGCGGCGTTCGTCGGACATCACGATGTTGCGGGGGTTCTGCATGGTCGGGACGATGCACAGCAGCTTCGGCGCGTGACCGCGGCATGCGGCATCCAACGCATCAGGCAAAATGCCATCGTCGTCCATGTCAACGCCGACCAGGCGCACCTGCATCATGTGAGCCAAGGATTTAATGCCGGGATAGGTGAGGCGTTCGACCAGCACCGTGTCGCCCGGCCGCGCCATCAGATGAAACGCCACCATCAGCGCGTGCTGACAGCCGCTGGTGATGAAGACTTCTTCCGGCGATACGGGAAAGGCGGTCTCGCCCAACCACTGCGCGGCGGCCAGCCGCGCGGGCCCAGACCCGACATAGGGTGGATAGATCAACTGGCGATCAAGGTCCTCGTCATCGGCCAGCTCACGCAGCATGTCGCGGAACAGGCGGGTCTGTTCGGTGATCGGCGGCACGTTGGCGCCCATGTTGATCAAGCCGGCTTCGTTGCCGCCGCGGATCGGCAGCGGGTTCAGCGTCACCGAGTTGAAGCTTGGCACCACATCGCCGCGCACGAAGGTGCCGCGGCCGACCTCGCCGGTCAGAAGGCCCCGGCGAAGTGCCTCCGCATAACCCCGGCTGACCGTGCCGACCGTGACGCCCAGGTGCCAGGCGAGGTCGCGATGGGTTGGCAAACGCTCGCCCGGTTTCAGGCGTCCGGCGGTGATATCGCTTTCGACAGCGCTGGCGAGCGCCAGGTAGCGGGGGCCTTTGAAGACGTTGAGGTCGGGCTGCCAGGAAGATTTTGTCATGGTGACAATGTTTCAATTGAACCTATCAGTTATGCAGACAATGTTAGCAATTGTTCTGCATCGGTCAAGAAGAACCGATTAAATCGATACAATTTCGCGAGCGAAGGGATCGCAACAATCGGGTGGGTTCGCGGGGCTTGGCTTCCCACCCTTTTAACCAGGCCCGGTCATGGGACCGGGCCGACCCTGACGAAGGAGAAGGGCGATGAAAACGACGCTGACACCCACCCCGCTTCACCACGGTCTCTCGGCCATGGCCGGTGTAACCGTGCGTCTTCTCACCGCGATCGTCCGCCTTCCCGATCACATCTATAGCTGGCAGGCGCGCGCCAGACAGCGCCATCACCTGATGTCGATGGACGAACGCCTGCTGAAGGACATGGGCATCTCGCGCTATGATGCACTGCGCGAGGGATCCAAGCCGTTTTGGAAGGAATAGGCGGGGATTGTATCTGATGAGGTTCTGCGCCAGCCCGCTCCCGCTCGCTGCCACCCATGGCAGCATCCTCGAGGTGGCCGGGAGGGAGAGCGGGCTGGCCATGGCCCCGCATTTGCGGATATCTAGCCACCGCAAGAACCGGGTCGCGAATGATGCTGTGTCTACCTACCTAAGGGAGACAGCATCACCGGGCCCAAGGAGCCATTGTCCCCATGGAACAGTCACAGGATTACGCCCGCATCGAATCGGCGATCCGCTATCTGGATGACCACTTCCAGGAACAGCCGGGACTGAACGAACTGGCGGAGGTCGCGGGCTTGAGCCCCTATCACTTCCAGCGCGTGTTCCAGCGTTGGGCGGGTATCAGCCCCAAGCGTTTCTTGCAGTTCCTTACGGTCGACTATGCACGCGGTCTTCTGGAGCGTTCCATGCCGGTGCTCGATACGGCCTATGAGGCCGGACTCTCCGGCCCCTCGCGTCTGCACGACCTCTTTGTCGCGACCGAGGCGGTAACGCCCGGCGATGTCCGCCGCAAGGGCGCTGATCTGGAGATTCGCTGGGGCGTCCATGATTCGCCTTTCGGCGAATGCCTGATCGGCATCACGGCGCGCGGCCTGTGTTGGTTGAGTTTCGGCCCGGCCGACGACGGTGATGACGACGATTGGACGCAAGATCATCTGGCGCGGCGTTGGCCCAACGCAACGCTGATCGAGGACACGGCCGCGACCGCGCCTTATGCCGCGCGTATTTTCGGCGCGTGTGAAAACGGTGACGTCGACGAGCCACTCAAGCTTCACCTGCGCGGCACCAACTTCCAGATCCGTGTATGGGAGGCGCTGCTGCGCGTGCCACCCGGCACGGTCATAAGCTATGAGGACATCGCGCGGCGCATTGGCGAGCCGACGGCGGCCCGCGCGGCGGCCGGCGCGGTCGCCAAAAACCCGATCGCCTTCGTCGTGCCCTGTCACCGCGTCATCCGCAAGACCGGACCGTTCCACAGCTACGCCTGGGGTGTGCCGCGCAAGCAGGCGCTAATTGGCTGGGAACAGGCGCGCTACGG